>CALVXL010000099.1 GCA_944369635.1 uncultured Clostridia bacterium | reverse complement strand
GGGAACTTTTCTCAGTTTCAGACCAAACGCCATATTGTCGTAAACGGTCATGTGCGGATAAAGCGCGTAGTTCTGGAACACCATCGCGATATCCCTGTCTTTCGGCGCAACGTTGTTTTTCAGTTCGCCGTCGATATACAGTTCGCCGTCGGAAATTTCTTCAAGACCCGCGATCATACGGAGCGTTGTAGCTTTACCGCAACCAGACGGGCCGACGAATACGATGAATTCTTTATCCTGAATTTCAAGGTTGAAGTCCGAAACGGCGGTTACGCCGGAAGGATAAACCTTGTATATGTTCTTCAAAGATAAACTTGCCATAGAAATGCATTTCCTCCAAATACAACTTTATTTTATGTATTTATTTTACTACATTTGTGATGTTTTTACAATAGGCATAAGTGATAAATATTCTTATGAAAACTGTCCACCTTGCACAAAAGATTGAAATCGTCAAGCGAATCCGACCTTTTTTCAGCTGAAATTTCACCTGAAAAGCAACATCATAAGCGACTGTTCCGCAAAGATCAGGTTGCCCGCCCTTTCGAACGCGACGCTCTTATCCCCGTAAAGCACCTCGTCTTCCACCTCTTCTCCGTGCTTCACCGGGAGAACGTGCAAATATTTTGCGGCGGGCGAAGCGTTCAGCATTTCCGCCGTGATTTTATAAGGCGCAAGAACCGCAGGGGCTTCTTCGCCGCGCACCGAAGTGACGATCTCCGCATTTTTGATCGCCGCTTTGAGATCGCGCTCGATCTTTACGTCCCCGAATTGCGAAAGCTTTTCGAAAAGCTGTTCGTCCGGACTGCATTCTTCCGGACAGCACAGCGTTACTTCCACGCCGCATTTCGCGTAGGCGTTGAGCTCTTCCGCATTCACGCGGCGGCAGTCGCCCGCCACGAGAAGTTTGACGCCCGAAAGGCGCCTTGCCGTCTCCCACACGGTAAAAAGGCTGGCGAGGATCTGACAGGGACTGCCCCTGCCGTCCTTCAGCGCGATGACGGGCAGTTTTCCGAAAGTCTTGAACTGCGCGACCTCCTCCGCCGTCAGATTTTTTACGACGATACCGTTCACGCCGTAACGGTACAGCATGTTCGCCGCGTCGAGATAAGTCAGTCCGTTGAGAAAATCGGTATCGTTGGGGGAAAGATACAAAGTTTTGCCGCCGAGGCGGTTGACGGCGAGCTCGAAGGAAATGCGGATACGCGACGAACTGCTTTTGAGCATGATCGCCACGTTTTTGCCGTCGAACACGCCGAGTTTTTCCTTGACCTGCTGTTTTTGTTTCAGTTTGCGCGCGAGGTGCAAAATTTCGTAGATCTGCCCTTCGTCGAGTTCCGCAAGGGAAAAAAGATGCGCGGCGCCCAACTTGCCTTTTGCGCCGTATTTATTGATATCCATATACTATATATTTCCTCCCTTAATCGAGTTCGTCGAGCGTCAGCTCGTAAGCGGGAACCATGTTTTCCATAAAATATTTTACCGACGGCTGTTCGCACGCCTTTATCGCCTTGAGCGTGGCCGTCTTGGCCTTTTTGAATTCCGCGTTGCCGGACTTGACTTCCTCCACGCACTTGAGATACGCCGAGATCTTGTCCGCCGCCTTCGCCAGACGGTATTCTTCCGAATCGGTATCCGGAATGACCGCCGCTTCGTAATCCGCTTTCAGCTCTTCGGGAAGCATGGAAAGGAGCTTTTTTTCGGCTTTCTTTTCCAGATCCTTGTAGGCGCCGAGGATCTCCTCGTTAAAATACTTGATGGGCGTGGGCAGATCGCCGGTAATGACCTCCCCCGTTTCGTGGTACATGGCGTAAAGCACCGTTTTTTCCGCATCGACGTCGTTATGATAAATGCGCTTTTCGATGAGCGCCAGGGCGTGCGCGATGACGCCCACCTGCTGGGAGTGTTCCATGATGTTTTCCTCCCGCACCGAACGCATCAGCGACCAGCGTTTGATATACTTCATCCTGTCCAGAAACGCGAAAAACTTATACATGATTTCTCTTCTCCGTGTTTTTAGTATATCACAAGAAATCGTTTGACACAATCATTTTTTTGCGATATACTTTTTCTGCAATCGAATATCGCTATGGGTGCCGTAAAAAGCTGAGATCATACCATTGAACCCGACAAGGTAATGCTTGAAGGGAAACGCAAAATTTTTGCTTGTCGTTTGACGCGCCCGTTTTCGGGCGCGTTTTTCTTTTTGGCGATATGAAGGAGTGAGTTTATGTTTGCTGGCTGGGATTCCGAAGTCCCCGCGCTTTCCGCCGATCAGCAGATCGAAGCGTTAAAGCGCATTATCGAATCGGTGCAGGGCTTTGCGCTGTGGGTAACGCTGGCGCTGGCGGTCATCCTGATCGCCGTGGCGATTTTTATCCGCTTCCGCTTCCCCGCAAAACTGCGCGGCTATGCCGCCGTAGCGACGGGCGTCGTCGTGGGCTATGCCGTCACGCTGATCGCCGTCATTTTGTACATGCAGATTTCCCGCATGTCGCTTAAAGGCGAGCTGGATACCAACTTCTGGCTGTGGGTGGGACTTTTTGCCTATACCCTCGTTGCGGCGATCGTCTGCACGTTGGTAAAGCTTCTGAAGCCCGAGGCGTTCCGCTATGTGTTCTGGGCGGCGCTCGCTTTATTTGTCGCTTACGCCGTAGTGATTTTGTGCCTCTTCCCCACGGGAGAAGGATACGAACCCAAAAACAAGACGCTTTATATCATTCTTACCGTCGTGCTGGTGGCGGCGATTTTGGTGCTTTCCGTTTTATTTGACCGCAAGAAGGGCGGCGCGAGCGAAACGAAACAGCTCGCCTATGCGGGCGTGTGCACGGCGACGGCGTTCGCCCTTTCCTACGTGAAGTTCTTTTCTTTGCCGATGGGCGGTTCCGTAACGCTGGTCTCCATGCTGCCCATCATGCTCTATGCGTATATGTTCGGCGCGAAAAAAGGCGTGCTCGTCGGCGTGATTTACGGGCTTTTGCAATGCATCCAGAGTCCGCAGATCTACGAACCGCTGCAGGTCATGCTCGATTACCCCATCGCATTCGGCGCGCTGGGACTTGCCGGCATATTTAAAGGTATGAAGGGACTGAAGGGAAATATGCTGCTGGAATTCGTGCTCGGCATGATCGTAGCCTGCGTGGGCAGATATTTATCGCACGTACTCAGCGGTTACTTCGTGTTTTATTCGTGGTCGATCTGGGAAGGAAAGGAATTTTTGTACAGCCTTGCTTACAATTCCTTCATCTTCGTCGACCTCGCCCTGGACGTACTGGTCGGCGGCGCGCTCCTTTCCTCCGCGGCGATGAGAAAGCAGATCGCTTCCGTCAACCCCGTCGTTTCCCCTGCCGAAAAGGAAACCGCCGAAGCAAAATAAAAACCGCGACAAAAACGGCAATTTAAGGTAAAAACTGCGCCCCCGCGTTTTCAGAACGCGGGGGCGCATATTTTATCGGCAATCTTTGTTGCGGCGCGTTCCGCGGCAGATCGGCTTGCCTTCAGCAGGCCGGTTTTTGCGAACGCTTTTTCCCTTTCAGTAAAAAAGCGCAAAGAGCGGCGACAGCGCAACCGTTAAAATGCCCGTTACCACGATGGCAAGGCCGCTCATTGCCCCTTCGATCTCGCCGATTTCCAGCGCCTTGGAAGTGCCGACCGCGTGCGCCGAAACGCCGAACGCCAGCCCTACGGCAACGGGATTGGAGATTTTAAATAGCTTGCAAAGCGGTTTCCCGATCATCGCGCCGATGACGCCCGTGACCACGATTACCGCAACGGTGATCTCCTGTACGCCGCCGAGCTCTTCCGAAACGCCCATGCCGATAGCCGTGGTGATGGATTTCGGCAAAAGGGAAATGTAAATTTCGTGCGTGACCCCGAACGCCAGGGACACGAGAAGTATGGACAGCATGGCGGCTACCGATCCCGCAACCACCGCCACAGAAACCGCGGCGAGGTTCTTTTTCAAAATTCCCAGCTGTTTATAGAGCGGTATGGCGAGGCAGATGGTGGCGGGCGTAAGCAGGTAATTCAAAAACGACGCCTGCTTTTCGTACGCTTCGAAGTCCATACCGGAGATCAGCACAAACGCGATGACTAAAATGACTGCGATGATAAGCGGGTTGACGAAATCCTTTTTAAACTTTTTATTGAGCAGCCAGCCCGCAAAATATGCGCCTATGCTGATAAACAAACCGAAAAACGTAGATTCATTGAGAAATTTCAGCATCGCCGTCCTCCTTTGCGCCGCTTACCTCGTTCTTTTCGTCGCACGCTTTTTCCTCCGATACGGAAAGCGCATTTAGGCACGGCGTTTCTGCCGGGGAAAGGCCGCTCTCGCCTTCGCCCGAAGCTTGCGGCGACGCCGCAACTGCCTTTTTGCGCTTGGTCATCGCCTGCGCGATGAGCCCCGTGACGATCATCACGAACGCCGTGCTGAGCGTCATGGCGATGAGCACCACCCATAAATTGGCATAGATAAGCTCCGCGGCGACCGCCACGCCCACCCCCGCGGGAATAAAGAGCATGGGCATGATCTTCAGCAGAAACTCGCCCGCGCCCTCCACGTGTTCGAGTTTGACAAGCTTCGTACAAAGAAGCGTAAACAAAATGACCAGCCCGTATATACTCGCCGGCACGGGCAACGGAATCAGCGCGTGCAGGATTTCCGAAACAAAGGAAATGAGCAGGATCAACAAAAACTGAAAGACGTATTTCATATGTTTCTTACCGTAAAAAACCGCCCGTTGGCGGGCGGCGGAATTTATTTTCTGTTGAGGATTTCAAACAGGTTGTCGTGATAACTTTTGAGGCATTTTTCAATGATCCTCACCGCCTCGTCCCTGTCTGCGGCGTAATCCACCGCCGTGTCCTTGTTTTCCAGCTGTTTGTACACCATAAAGAAATGGCGCATTTCGTCGAATACGTGTTGCGGCAGATCGTTGATGGACTTATACGTATTATAAGTAGGATCGGTAAACGGTATGGCGATGATCTTTTCGTCCACGCTGCCGTTATCCTTCATCGTGATGACGCCGATGGGATAGCATTTGACCAAACTCATCGGAAGCAGCTCCTCGCTGCACAAGATGAGTACGTCCAGCGGATCGCCGTCCTCCGCCAGCGTATGCGGAATAAACCCGTAATTTGCGGGATAATGGGTGGACGTATACAGGATTCTGTCCAGAATGAGAAGCCCCGTTTTTTTATCCATTTCGTATTTTTGCTTGCTGCCTTTCTGTATTTCCACAACGGCGACAAACTCTTCGGGTTTGATCCTGTCTTTATCGATGTCGTGCCAGATATTCATTCATGGTTCTCCTTTTGTTTCAGTCGTGCCAAAAAATCGCCGATCCGATCCACCGCCTCTTTAAGGTCTTTCATGGAAGTGGCGTAAGAACAACGCACGAAGTATTTCCCGCTTTCGCCGAAGGCGCTGCCGGGAACTACGGCGACTTTTTCTTCTTTCAACAGCCTCTGGGCAAACTCTTCGCCCGTCATGTGCGTGGAAGCGACGGACGGCATCATGTAAAACGCGCCCTTCGGCTCGAAACAACTGAGCCCCATGGCGTTGAGCGAGCGGTATAAAAACCTGCGGCGTTTATCGTATTCCTCGCGCATTTCGCTGACGGAAGAATAGTCGTCGTTTAAGCCGTCCTGAAGTCCTTTCAAGGCGGCGTACTGGCTCATAATGGGCGCGCAGATGGTGGTATACTGGTGAATTTTCAAAATGTTTTTAAAAAGTTCGTCCTCCGCGCACAAAAACCCGATGCGCCAGCCCGTCATCGCGAACGATTTGGAAAAACCGCCGATGTATACGACGTTTTGTCTCATTTCGGGATACGCGGCGATGGAAACATGCTTTTCCCCGTAAGTGAGTTCGGCGTAAATCTCGTCGGAAATCACCAAAATATCGTGTTTCAAAATCACGGGGACGAGCGCGTCGAGATATTCTTTTTCCATAATCCCGCCCGTGGGGTTGTTGGGATACGGGAAGATGAGCGCTTTCGTTTTTGGCGTGATGACCTTTTCCAGCATTTCGGGCGTAAGTTTGAAGCCGTTTTCCGCAAAACAGGGCACGGAAACGGGCACGCCGCCGCAAAGCTCCACGCAGGGCGCGTAGGAAACGTAACTGGGATCGGGAATGAGTACTTCGTCGCCGTTATCGACGACGGCGCGGAGCGTGGCGTCGATCGCTTCGCTCGCCCCGATGGTCAGCATGATATTTTCCGCCGAATAGGAAACGTCAAAGCGCGTTTTCAGATATTCCGAAAGGGCTTTGCGGAGTTCCGGAAGACCGACGTTCGAAGAATAATGCGTTCTGCCGCGCATGATGACCGCCGCCCCCTCGTTACGGATTTCCCACGGGGTGGGAAAGTCCGGATCGCCCACGCCAAGCGTGATGATCTTTTCCTTCGAACCCGCCACGAGATCGAAAAACTTCCGTATACCCGACGGCTTTATGTTTTTGACTTTATCGATGACGAAATCTCTCATGCGTGTATCAACTGCCTTTCCGCCGTCGGTTTATAGGTGATCTGCCCTTCGATCTTATATTTTTTCAGAATAAAGTGGGTGGCGGTGCTGAGCACCCCTTCCAGCCCCGAAAGTTTTTCGGATACGAAACGCGCCACGTCGGTAAGCGTTTTGCCTTCGACGAAAATGGCGATATCGTACCCGCCGCTCATGAGATAAAGGCTACGCACTTCCTTGAAACGGTTGATCTCCTCGGCAATGGCGTCGAACCCTTTCAGGCGTTTGGGCGTGACGCGCACTTCTATCAGCGCTTCCACGAGGTTTTCGTTTTCGATCTCGCTGTTGGTGATGGCGGTATATTTTACGATGACGCCGTCGTCTTCCAACGCGCGGATTTCCGCCTTGACGGTTTCCGCGCTTTCGCCGACCATTGCGGCAAGCTCTTCCGCCGTATAGCGCGCGTCTTCTTTAAGAAGCCTGATCAGTTTCGCCTGTAATTTTTTCATGGAACACCCCTTTTTTATAATATATTTATTTTACCATATTTTAAAGGAAAGTCAACAAGGAAAAGCACGTTTTTGCCGAAAACGGGTTTTCCTTTGTAAATTTTTTGCTTTCAAAAGCCGTTTGTGCTACAATATACCTATGATTAAGATATGGATAAAGACGCTGAAAGATAACAAAATCGTAAAACAAGCGGTTTTAGAAAAACAGGAAAAATTCGATTACGCCGATTTTCACGGCTACGTTTACGAAGCGTGCCGCCTCATAGACGAGCCCTCCCCCGTCATCGTGAAAACGCACATCTTCAACTACGCAAAATTCAATCACGTAAAGTTTCTGCCCGACGATTTTGTGGAAGACGTATCCTTTGATAAAATGATTTTGGAAAATATTCTCCGCTGAGCATAATTGCGCCGCATACTCCGCATAATAATGAGCGGAGGTGTAAAATGAAAGTTACGACAATCATCGCGCTCGTTCTTCTGATCGTGGGCGCGCTCAACTGGCTTTTGGTCGGACTGGCGTCCTTCGACGCCGTGGCGTGGATTTTCGGCGCAGGCAGCGTTCTGGCGAGGATCGTGTATTCTCTCGTCGGCGTAGCCGCGGTATGGATGCTGATCTATCTTGCGCTTTTCCGCCCGATGCAAAAAGCGTAAATAAAAAACCGCTCGTTTTTATCCGAGCGGTTTTTTGTTTATCTTTCTTTTTTCACTTCGTATCCGAAGAGCACGGGATATTTTTCCTGCGCCTTGTTCAGCGAAAGGAACAGCGGAATTCCCAGCGCATACACGGCGACGCTCTGCGATATCAAAAGAAACGCCACCTGCAAAAGATACGCGTAATCCAATCCGCCGTATGCCCAGATCCAGATGAGCGGCAACAAAAACGCGTTGAGCACGACGGGGAAAATCCCGCCGAACGCGATCTTCGCCCACTTGCCTTTGCACGCTTTTCCGCAAAGCCGCGTGCACACGGCTGCGACAAGGGTAATCAGCGCGCCGAAAACGATGTCCTGCACCGCCGCACCGGAAATCAGGTTGGCGATCATACAGCCCACAAACAATGCGGGCACGCTTTCGGCAAACAGGAGCGGGAGCACGGTGAGCGCTTCGCTCGGTCTGAACTGTATCGCGCCGCTCGCAACGGGCAGCACGATAAAGGTGAGTACGACGTACAGCGCGGCGATCACGCCCGCGCGCGTCAGCATCTTTGTGGAGTTTTTCATTCAGTTTTTACCTCGGTTGTTTTATTGAAGTGTTATCCGAAAACCTTCGCCGATTATCATAGCACTTTTTTCTTCTCTTTGCAAGCGTTTTGTTTTTAAAAATCCGCCGTCCGCCGCAAAATTTGCGGCGGACGGCGAAAACTTTATCCGATTTTTTTAATTGAGTTGCGTGAGCATCTGGGAATACGTTTCCTTGCTCTTGTCGATTTCCGCTTTGTCGGCGGGCGTGGTTTCGTAAAGCCCGTTTTTATTCATGGCGGTAAATACGGCAAACTGGTCGCCGATCGCGCCGTCCATGTTGCTTTTCACCGCGCTTCTGAACGGCTTGCCCGCCCCTTCCGTCATCGCCTGCGCGTACATTTTAACGAGTTCCTTTTCCGCCATCAGGATATCCGTAAGGGAATCTTTTTCGTTGAGCGTTATCTTGGATTTGTAATTTTCCATTTTCTTTCCTCCTTATAAAAGACCGAGCAGCGCATTGAAACGCTTTTCGTGATTGTCCGCGATCTTGCCCATGGTTTCCGCCATCGTCTTGTCGGTGAGCGTTCTGGAATACAGCCGCGCTTTTTTGCAGGCTCTGCCCTCGTAAGAAAGCAGATCGGAAATAAATGTTACTTCTTTTTGCGTAAGATTGGTCATTTCGTTTCTCCTTTTTTTCGATCTACCCCGATTTTACCCCTCGGCAAAATTTTTATACGCAATAAAAAAAATTCCCGCACCGCAGGCGGGAATAAACTTTTTTATTTTCAATCGAGAATAAATTTCATCACGGCGGGGTTGTGATCGGAATACTTAAAATCGGTATCGACGTTTTCCACCGAAACCACCGTAACGTTATCCGATACGACGAACCCGTCCAGCACCACGGAATAATTCACGCCCTTTTCGTAGGGCATGTCGGTGCTGCGGCAGGTAGGCGCGTTTTTCGCCGCGGCGAAGGAAAAATGCTCCGCCAGATCTTCGTTTTTCAGCACGTACACCCATTCGGGCACTTCCTGCCGCGTTGCGAAAGCGTGCAGGGAATCCGCGATGTCGTGATTGAAGTCTCCGCCGACCACAACGTAATTGCCCTTGGCGTATTCCTCCTGAAGAACGCTATTTAAAAGCGCGAGCTGCTGATGGCGGATTTTGCCGCCTTCATCGTACGCAGACATATGCGAATTGATGAGCACAAGCTGTCTGCCGTTATCGACGGAAAGATAATGCACCGCAAAACAACGGTCGAGATCGAAAAATTTGGCAAATCCCTTGTCCACGGGATATTGCCTGCGTTCGGCAGATATGACAGAATACGCAAAAAACGTAGCGAGTCCCGAATTGCTCTTTCCGATGGGGTCGTTGAAAGGATACAATAGGTTGGCGGAATGGAAATTTTCGGCAAACGTATAAGCGTAACCGTCGCCCAAATCTTCGTAAAAATATCGGAACTGATTTATATGGTGCGAGCGGTCGGCGTCGGTATCCACTTCCTGAAACAAATAAAAATCGGCGTTTTGCTCTTTTGCCGCGCTTAAAGCGCCGCGCGTGTTTTCCTCCACAATTTCCTTGCTGCGCGCCTTTGCGTACTTTCCGCTCACCTTCGTTCCGTCGAGCATCGTTCCCGAATCCATAAAAAAGGAAAAGTCCTGCGCATACGCGCCGAATCCGATGTTGTAGGTGAGCGCGGAAAGCTCTTCTCCCGCTTCGATCGCGTCGCCCTTTTTCCCCCCGATTTCCAGCGGGAGATGATCTTCGATGCGCGAATACTGCAAAACCACATAGAGCGCGTACCCGCCCACGGTCAGGATAAGCGCGCCTACAATCACCGCAAGAACAACGGCCGTTATTTTCAGTGCTCTTTTCATTTTTACTCCCCCGTTTTTAAATTGTATTCGTAAACGTAATCGTCCATGACGTACCCGCCGCCGATGTCGGTTACGATACTTTGCGTCCGCACAAAACCGAATTTCTCGTACGCGCGTATCGCGCGCGCGTTTTCTTTATTGACGGTAAGATAAACTTTTTCCTTTCCCTCTTTCTTTCCGAAAGAAAGGATTTTTTGCAGAATATCCCCCGCGAGGTTCTTTCCGCGAAAATTTGCCGCAAGATAAAGTTTGGATAAAAACAACGCGTCTTTCTGCGGTTGCAAAGCGCAATACCCCGCGCGCTCCCCGCCGCAGACGATGAAATAATACCGATAATTTTCCTCGGACATCTGCTTTTCAAAAGCCTTTTCGCTCTGAAACTTTTCCAGCATATACCCGACCTGACGGCTTCCGAGCAAGCCGTCGTAAGCGTCGTGCCAGAGCTCTAAACACATCGCTTCAAGTTCTTTATATTGCTTTTTTGAAACTTCGATCAGTTCTCCTTCCATACGATCTCCTGTTTTCCGAAATAATTCACAAGTTCGCCCGCGGTTTCGTCGAATTCATAGGAAACGGCGGTAAACACGATTTTATCCCCCACGCGCAGGCTGTGTTCCCGTCCGGGGAATACTTCCTCCTCCTTTTCCGCGGTAAAGGTGCGCCGCGGGATCAGGTTGACGGAAAAAAGCAAGTCGGAAACGGGTTTTCCCACCGCAAAACAGCCTTCGCAAACGACGACTTCCACGTCGGCGGAACGGCAGGTTTTTCCGCGGTACTGCCTTTTGACCATGTTCTTGAGCATGCTCTCGTAAGCCGATTCCGCACGGAAGAAGCTCATAATGAGATAGGCGATAAACACCGCGACGGCCACATAAAAGAGATTGGTAAACTGCCAGGTTGCCTCCACCGCGAGGATAATGGCGGTGACGGGCGACCGCGTTGCCGCACCCATAAAGGAAACGGTGCAAACGATGACGACAAGCGCGTTGAGCTCGGAGGACATTCCCATCGCCGCGCACAGCTTTACCGTGAGCCCGCCGACGAGCGCGCCGAGAGAAAGCATGGGGATAAAGAGTCCGCCGGAAGCTCCGTCGCTCGAGGCGAAGGCGATCAGGAGAAAACGCGTAAAGAATATCGCAAACAGCATGCCGACGCCGAACTGCATGGAAAGCACGTTTTCAATGAGCCCGTGTCCGCCGTAAAGGGCGTCGTTCAGCAGAAGTCCCACGCCGCCGACGACCAGAAACAAAACGATAATCCGAACGAAACGCACTTTCTGCGCGTGATGTTTGCCGTAATATTTTGTGAGAAAATCGAGCAAACGGCAGAACGCCACCGCTGCCAGCCCGCAAAATACGCCGGCAATAATCAATATCCAGATCTGATTGAGCACGAGCGTTACGGGCACTTCGGACGGCAATTCGAAAAGCGGTCCCGCGCTACCGCCCAACGCGCGCGTCAGCAACGAGGAAACGAGCGAAGCGGAAAGAACGCTGGACACCACCGCGAGAAGCATGGTCGGCGCGATTTTACGGTGCATTTCTTCCAAGGCGAATACCACTCCCGCAAGGGGTGCGCCCGTGGCGACGGCAAATCCCGCCGACGCGCCGCCCGTCATGGTATATTTGGAAAAATCCCTTCGGGCAAGCGGCAGTTCGGAAACGCCCTTGCCGAGCGCCGTACCGATCAGGACGGACGAACCTTCCGTACCGAGCGGAAGCCCCGCGAAAAAGGAAAAAAACGAATTGAACACCGCGCCGATCGCCGAGCGGAGCCAACGGAAAGACAACACCCCCCGCACGGCGCCAACGCTCCGCGGTATTCCGCCGCCGCGCGTTTCCGGCGTATACGTCTGCAGAAAAAATTCCGCCGCGGCGAGCACGGCAAGCCCTAAAAACAAGAGCGGAACAAACAGCGGATGCGCATGTACGTATGCGTAGATTTCAGCGGAACGCGCCGTCAAAAAGTCCGCCGCCCATTTGAAAAAAAATACAGCCGTGCCGACAATGACGCCGACCGCCGCGCCGCTGGCAACACAGGGCAAAAAGGTGTTTTTCAGATAGTTGATATGATGCTTTTGCATACCTTCTCCCAAGTACCGCCGCGAAACCGAGCGATCCTTATCCGAAAGGAAAGGGTTCGCACAATCCCGTTACAGTACAAATTACCGAAAGTATACCACTTTCGGAAAAATTTGTAAAGCGATGAAAAAATAAGTGTTTCCGTACAGAAAATCTCCCGCGCGCCGCGCGGGAGAAAAAGATTTTATTCGAATTCGAACGCGCCCGTATAGAGCTGGTAATCCGTGCCCTTTTCCGCAATAAGCTGGTCGTGCATGCCGCGTTCGATGATTCTGCCGTGATCGAGAACCATGATGGCGTCGGAATTTCTGATGGTGGAAAGCCTGTGCGCGATGACAAACACCGTTCTGCCTTCCATCAGTTTATCCATACCCGCCTGCACCAGCGCTTCGGTACGCGTGTCGATGGATGAAGTCGCCTCGTCGAGGATCATTACCGGCGCGTTGGCGAGCGCGGCGCGCGCAATGGACAAAAGCTGCTTCTGCCCCTGCGAAAGGTTGGAGCCATCCCCCGTCAGCATGGTGTTGTACCCTTCGGGAAGCCGCGTGATGAAGTCGTGCGCGTTGGCGAGTTTCGCCGCCGCGATACATTCTTCGTCCGTCGCATCCAGCTTGCCGTAGCGGATATTGTCCATTACCGTGCCAGTAAACAGGTTGACGTCCTGCAATACGATGCCCAAGGAGCGGCGCAGATCGCCTTTTTTAATCTTGTTGATGTTGATGCCGTCATAGCGGATTTTGCCGTCCGCAATGTCGTAAAAGCGGTTGATCAGGTTGGTGATGGTCGTCTTTCCCGCGCCCGTCGCGCCGACCAGCGCGATCTTCTGCCCGGGCTTTGCGTAAACGCTTACGTCGTGCAGCACGATCTTTTCCGGTACATAGCCGAAGTCCACGTTGAACATGCGGATATCGCCTTTCAGTTCGGTATAGGTCACGGTGCCGTCCGCCTTGTGCGGATGACGCCATGCCCATTTGCCCGTGCGCGTTTCGCTTTCGGTGATGTTGCCGTTTTCGTCGATATTCGCGTTGACCAGCGTCACGTATCCTTCGTCCGTCTCGGGCGTCTGGTCGAGCAGTCCGAAAATACGCTTTGCGCCCGCAACGCCCATAACGACCATATTGACCTGCTGGGAAACCTGCGATATATTGAGCGTAAACTGACGGGACATATTGAGAAATCCGACGATCGCGCCGATGGTAATTCCCGTGGCGGAAAGCCCTGCGAAGGTAAGATTGGGTACGCCGTACAAAACGAGCAGCCCACCCGCGATCGCCACGAGCACATAGGCGATGTGCCCGATATTGTTGATGACGGGCATTAAGATATTGCCGAACTTGTTTGCCGCTTCGCTGTCCTTAAAGAGTTCGTAATTGATCTCATCGAAATCGCGTTTGGCTTCGCGTTCGTGGCAGAAAACCTTGACGACTTTCTGCCCCGCCATCATCTCTTCCACAAAACCTTCCGTCTTGCCGACGGTCCTTTGCTGGCGCACGAAATACTTCGCGCTTCTGCCGCCGATGGATTTTGTGGAGGATATCATCATTCCCACACACAAAAACACGATGAGCGACAGCCACACGCTGGAATTGAACATGACGACGAGCAAATATAAAATGGACACGAAAGAATAAAAGATATTCGGCAGGCTTTGGGAAATGAGCTGACGGAGCGAGTCGATATCGTTGGTGTAACAGCTCATGATGTCGCCGTAGTTGTTGGTATCGAAATAGCGGAGGGGAAGCGACTGCATTTTATTGAACATATCCGTCCGCATCTTTTTCAGAAAACCTTGCGTGATAACCGCCATCAGCCGCGTATAGATAAAAGAACACGCCACGCCGAGCACGTATAACCCCGCCATAACGAGAATGATTTTTGTCAACGTGGCGCTGACGGCGTCGAAGCCCTGCGTGATACCGGGCGCGATGACGTCGTCGATCAAAAGTTCCAAAAAGACGGAAGACGATATTCCCGCCGCCGCCGTAACGACGATGCACGCCATGACGGCGATGAGCGAACCTTTGTAATATCTGAACAGGTATTTTAACAATCTGCCGAGCACGCGCATCGTGCCCGCACTGTCTTTTTGGGCTTTATTCATTGTCTTCACCCCCTTTTCTGTTCTGGGATTCGTATACTTCCCTGTAAATGGGGCTTCTTTGCATCAGTTCGTCGTGCGTGCCAAAATCGGCGATCTCGCCGTCGTTCATGACGACGATCTTGTCGGCGTCCTCCACCGAAGAAACGCGTTGCGCGATGATGATCTTCGTCGTGTCGGGGATCTCGTCGCGGAACGCCTTTCGGATCAAAGCGTCGGTCTTGGTATCCACCGCGCTGGTGGAATCGTCCAAAATGAGGATTTTCGGCTTTTTCAGAAGCGCGCGGGCGATACAGAGCCGTTGCTTTTGCCCGCCCGACACGTTGGTGCCGCCCTGTTCGATGTACGTATCGTATTTATCGGGGAACCCTTGAATGAAATCGTCCGCCTGCGCCAGTTTGCAGACCCTGACGAGTTCTTCGTCGCTGGCGTTTTCGTTGCCCCAGCGAAGATTCTTTTTGATGCTGCCGGAAAACAGCACGTTTTTCTGCAACACCACGGAAACGGCGTTTCTCAGCGATTCGAGATCGTATTCCCTTACGTCCTTGCCCCCGACCTTCACCGAGCCTTCCGTCACGTCGTAAAGCCTGGGAATCAGGCTGACGAGCGTGGTTTTAGACGATCCCGTACCGCCCAAAATACCGATTGTTTCGCCGGAATTGATGGTCAGATTTACGTTTTTCAACGCGAATTTTTCCGCTTCCGCCGCATATTTGAAGCTGACGTTTTCAAAGGTAATACTGCCGTCGGCAACTTCCTTTATTGCGTTTTCGGGACTGGTCAGCGTGCTTTTTTCTTCCAAAACCTCGACGATACGTTCCGCGCTCGTCCTGCCGATGGTGATCATGACCAGAACCATTGCGAGCATCATCAGCGAAGAAAGGATCTGCGCCGCATAGACGATCATGCTGGAAAGCGCGGAACTGTTGAAGCCCTCTCCACCGCCTTTTACCGAAATGGCGGAACCGAGGAAACAGATCATCAGTATCGCAAACCACATGCAAAACTGCATGGCGGGCGTGTTGAACGCCACGATCTTTTCCGCGCGGACAAAGTCTTTGCGCACGTCTTCCGCCGTACGTTCGAACTTTTTCTTCTCATAATCTTCCCTTACGAAAGACTTGACCACGCGGATTCCGCGGATGTTTTCCTGTACGGACTCGTTCATCGCGTCGTATTTTTTAAACACTTTGTTGAAAAGCGGATCGACCTTGAACACGACAAAAACCAGAATGCTGCCGAGCACGGGCACGAGCGCGAGGAAAATCCACGCCAGCGTGGTGTTGATGGTAAACGCCATGACCAAGGAAAATATCAGCATGATGGGAGAACGCACCGCCACGCGGATGATCATCATAAACGCCATCTGCACGTTGGTCACGTCCGTAGTCATACGCGTAACCAGGCTGGACGTGGAAAATTTATCGATGTTTGCAAAGGAAAAGTCCTGCACGGAATAATAAAGGTTTTGCCGTAAATTCCGCGCAAACCCCGCAGAAGCCGTGGCGGCATATTTTCCCGAAAGAATGCCGAACGCCAGCGCGAGAAAGGACAGTATAAGCAAAATTCCGCCGTATGTAAGGATATTGCCCATGGAGTTATCCGCGCTGATCCGATCGAGCATGACGACCATATACCAGGGGATAAAACATTCCATCGCCACTTCCAACGTGACGAAAACCGGGGCGAGTATCGTGGGCTTTTTATATTGCCCGATACTTTTAGCCAACTGTTTGATCAATTCTACTCACCTCTATGTTTATTTTTATGTTCACGCCGCGCCCGCGTGCGGGCGCGGCAGCTTTATCGATTAAAATTTTTCGCCGAGATTGCCGATAAACCTCGCAACGTAATTCACAAAATCTTCGCTCTCCTTTTCGTCGAATCCCGCGCGCAGTTTCTTTTCGAAAACGTCGATCTGCTTTTTAAGCCGCGCGTTGAACGCTTCCGCCTTTTCCGTCAGCTCGATTTTTTTAAGCCGCGCGTCGTACGGCACGGGAACGCGGCAAATGTACCCGCTTTCTTCCAGATTCTGCAAAAACTCCGTCGCCGTAGGGCGCTTGATATAAAACGCCGCCTCGATATCCCGCTGAAACACGGCCTCCCCTTCGTGCACCGAGATATAACTCAAAATCCACCCCTTCATGCCAGAAAGCTCTCCGCCGCTCAGCTCCGCAACGTATGCGTCGATCTTTTTATCGATCATGCGCGCCAGCGTTTTGACCGCATAACCGATTTTCCGTTTATCCATTTTTACCCCCTATTGTTTTGTATCCTAATTGTTAGGCTTGCTAACAATCAACCGTCTTTTTTTTATTATAACGATTTTTTTTCGGATGTCAAACGTTTGCGCGCCCTTTTTTGAATTATTTTGTTGTTTACCGCGGCGGCGTGTGCTATGATAAGAATATGGAATACATAGATAAAACCTTTGAAAACAAATCCATGCACGAAAAGAGAGTTCGGGAAGCGGAGTTTACCGACTGCATTTTCAAAAACTGCAAATTCGAGGACACGGAATTCGTCGCCTGCCGCTTTGAAGGCATAACGTTTCTTTCCTGCCGATTCGTCAATGTGAAATTCCGCCACAGTCTGATGTTTTCCGCCGCCTTCGAAAATTGCGCGTTCGTAAATTTTTCCTTTGCTTCCCTCGTAAAATGTTACGGGCAGGTCAATCCTTCCCTGCCCTTCACCCGGGCGGAAGGATGCACGTTCAAATACGTTCCGTTTGTCGGCTTTGACATGAAAAAGACAAATTTCCGAAAGTCGAATTTTATCGGCTGCGATTTCAACAACAGCAACGTCAAAAACTCCGATTTTTCCGATTGTACTTTTGCCGACGCCTCTTTTTCCGCATGCAATCTGGAAGGCTGCAATTTCGAAAACGCGGCGGGCTTCGACATCGATCTGAACAGCTGCAAGTTGAAAAACGCGCAATTTTCTTACGCGCAGGCGGCGCGCATGCTCCTTTCTCTGGGCATTCGGCTGATCTGAAAAAGCAACCTTTTATCAGGCAAATAACGGCGCGGCAAAGGGGTTAAAAAAACGAGCTCTTAAAATTTATCATTTCTTCATAAAACTTATTGCCGAACGAAATTCTTTACTTAAAAAATTTTTTCGGCGGAAAAATTCTTTTAAAAACATAAAAAGCGGGTCCTTGCGGTCCCGCTTTTTATGTTATCTTTTCAATTTCCGAAAAAATCCGATTTGTAAAAATCCTCGCCGTCGAAAGCAAATGCAGCCGACTCGAGCAACACATCTTTATCAAAACGCCTGATTGTAAACATGGGCGCGCAATATGTTTTTTTCATTTTTTCACCCGCTTTTCTTTTGTATGTTTTTATTTTAGCAGATACTGCAAGCTTTGTAAAGCATTATTTTCATAAAACGAACGCCAGCGCAAAATAACCCGTCCCCAACAGAACGGCAAGGAACGAAAAGTTGATCAACAAAAATATGCCTATGTATTTTTTCACGTTGTCGCCGTGTTTTTTGTAATTGGAAAGGGTAATAAGGCTGGCGAGCGACGCGATGGGCGTACCCAGCCCGCCGATGTTGACGGCGATTAATAGCGCGGCATAATCGGTCGTGAACTTGGACAAGAGCACCGCCGACGGCACGTTGGAAATGACCTGACACGAAAGCGTTCCGAACAAAAGCGGATCTTTCGACATCAGATAGCCGAACGTCTCCTTCACGACGTCGATCCGCGCCATATTGCCCGAAAAGACAAAAAACGCGCAGAACGTTAAAAGCAGACCGTAATCGACTTTCAAAAAAGCCTTTCTGTCGAGGAAAAGCAAAGCGAGCACCACTGCGCCCAGACCGTAATAATACGGAAACACGCGGAACACGATCATGACGGAGAGCGCAAACAGCACGAAATAAACCGCCGTACGCCAGCCGCTCGGGCTTGCCTGCACGCCCGTAAGCACTTCGGCAGGATCTTTTTTGACGAACAGACAGACCGTTAAAATCAGGACAAACGCGACGGCAAACGGAATCGCCATAATGGCGAAAAAGTTGCCCGCGGGAATATTGAAATAGGAATATAGATAGAGGTTTTGCGGATTGCCGAAAGGCGTGAGCATGCCGCCGAGGTTTGCCGCGACGTTCTGCATGACGAAAGTAAACGCCATGTGCTTTTTTCTCCCGCAGGATTCCAACGCAAAATAGCCGAGGGGCAGAAAGGTAACGAGCGCCATGTCGTTTGCCATGATCATCGAACCGAAATAAGTGACGAACACCAGCGCGATGACGACGTTGCGCACGTTTTTGAATTTTCTGACGATGATATCCGCCGTCCACACGAAAAATTTAATGTTTTTCAGTGCGGCAACCACCGCCAGCGTACAGAAAAGACACGACAGCGTGCGGAAATCGAAATAGCCGAGGTATTCCCCGTCCACGGGAACGAAGATACAGGTTATGCCCGCGGCAATGACCGCTATGATTAAAACGATGTTGTTTTTGATTGCGCCCGCTACCGCTTTCAAAGAAGCGTGCCTGCGGACGGGAGCGCGTTGCCCCTGAGTAAGTTCCGCCATTTTTTCGCCGTTTTTTATAAATTTTAAGTAAACAGAGTCCTATTATTATATGTTTTTTATCCTTAATTTATTATATACGGCAAAACGCGCGAGTCAAGCGATTGAACGAACTTTTAAAAAAAGTTTTCCGCGGCGCGCACGCGCCGCGGAAAATAAAAATTTAAATCCGTTTTTCCTCACACCCACCACATTTCGCGGGTTTTGGGCTGTTTCAGCATGATTTTCTGCATGAAGGCAATGGCTTTTTCCAATCCTTCTTCCTGCGTCATCAAGCTGTCCTCGTGCTCGATCGACATATAGTAATCGTACCCCACGAGCCGCAAAGCGGTGCATATATCCTTCCAGAACTTTTCGTCCGAACCGTAACCGACCGTGCGGAAAATCCACGAGCGGTGCGCTTCGTCCGCATAAGGCTTGGTATCGAGCACGCCGTTTTTCGCCGTATTGAATTTGTCGACGGCGGTATCCTTCGCATGAAAATAATACAGAGCATCGCCGAGATAACGGATGGCTTCGGGCACGTCGATCCCCTGCCAGATCAGGTGCGAAGGATCGAGGTTCGCGCCCAACGCTTTGCCCGCCGCGTCGCGAAGCTTCAAAAGCGTTTCGGGATTGTACACGCAAAAACCGGGATGCATTTCAAAACAGATCTGCACGCCCGCTTCCTCCGCCTGCTTTGCGTGGATTTTCCAATAGGGAATGAGCACGTCCTCCCACTGATAACGCAAAACGTCGGAAAACTCATTGGGCCAGGGGCACGTCACCCAGTTGGGCATATCCCCTTTGCCGTCGCCCGGACAGCCTGAAAAGGTTATGACCTTTTTCACGCCGAGTTTTTCCGCAACGTCGATCGCCGCTTCGAGTTCCGCCGTGGCGGCGTCCGCCGCCGCTTTTTGCGGATGTACGCCGTTGCCGTGCACCGAAAGCGCGCAGATTTCCATATTGTATTCGGCGAACAGATCTTTGAGCGCGGCGCGCTTGTTCGCGTCCTTTTTAAGTTCCAGAATGTCGGCATGCGCCTTGCCCGGATATCCGCCCGCGCCGAGTTCCATGCCCTCTACGCCCTTTGCGGAAAGGTATTTGAGCGCTTCTTCCAGCGTCTTATTGCCGAATACCGGGGAAAATACCGCTAATTTCATACACGTACCCCCCTTTTAATCGAAATAAACGGGTTTGCCCGTCTTTGCGGAAAGATAGATCGCGTCCAGAATACGCGTGACGACGATCGCCTGTTCGGGTTCCACCACGAGCTTGCCCTTGCCGTTTATGGCGTTCAGAAACACCTGCGCTTCGTAAACGTGCGGCTTGCTGAGATCGGCGTTGCCTTCAAAAAAGTCCACCGCGCCCGCGCTGAAATCGGGAACGGCGATATACTGTCTGCCGTTCTTTACGCCGTTGATGCGAAGTTTCGTGCCGTCTACTTCCATATCCGCGCCCGCTTTGGTGCCGCAGATCAGCGTCTGCGCTTCGCCCGGGTTTGCATAATTGAGCGCCCAGCTGGCGTCTACGGAAACGGTTGCGCCGTTTTCCATGACGACGAAACCGAACGCGCTGTCTTCCACCGTGAATTTTTCCGGATCCCAATCGCCCCAGATATTGCCCGTTTTCGTATCGTTATTGAGTTTATGATAGGTCGTGCCGACGGCGTATTTCGGTTTATAGTTGTTCATTACGTAAAGCGTAATATCGAGAGAATGCGTACCGATATCGATCAGTGGCCCGCCGCCCTGCTTTTCTTCATCCAAAAACACGCCCCACGTGGGTACGGCGCGGCGGCGCACCGCCTTTGCTCGCGCAAAATATATATCGCCGAACGTGCCGTTTTCCGCTTCTTCTTTTAAATACCGTACTTCGGCGCGGTAGCGGTTCTGATAGCCGATGGTCAGAAGTTTTCCGCTGCGGTTTTTCGCGTCGATCATCTTTTTCGCCTCTTCGTAATTGATTGCCATGGGTTTTTCGCACATGACGTGCTTGCCCGCGTCGAGCGCGGCGACGGTGATCTCGCTGTGCGAAATGTTGGGCGTACATACGCACACCATGTCGATTTCCTTATCCTTCAGAAGTTCCCTGTAATCGGTATACGTCTTGCTGTTTTTATCGCCGTAGTCCTTTTTCGCTTTCAAAGCGCGCTCTTCGATAATATCGCAGAACGCCACCATTTCCGCCTGATCGGCAAGCGCCTTATAGGCGGGCATATGCTTGCCGTTGGCAATCCCTCCGCAACCGATAATTCCGATTTTAACTTTTTTCATCTTTCCTCTCCTATTGATATTTTTTCATGAATTTACAGCTTTCGCTGAGGTATTTGTCTTCCGCCATGCCGATTTTTTCCGCTTCCAGAATGGCCCACGGCACGCCGAGCGCCTTGCCCTTTTCCATGACCGCGCCGCACTGCGCCAGCCCCTGCCCGACGACGGGATTGACGCCGTCCGCGCCGTCCGCGCCCAACTCCTTGATGTGTAAAAACAAAAGCCTGTCCTTTTCTTCTTCCATATACGAAAGGGCGTTTATACCCGCGACCGCCAGCCAGAACACGTCGAGTTCGAGCTTTAATCCCTTCACAGCGTCGGCAATGCCCTTGACATAATCGCTTCCGCCGATAAATTCGTGCGCGTGATTATGATAGCCGAGCACGATGCCGTTTTCCCGCGCGAGCGCGTACGTCCTGCGCGTTTTTTCGTATTCTTCTTGCACGTCCGCCCCGCAATTGAAGCCGATCCACGGCACGCATACCGCCTTTATGTTGAGGGCTTTTACCGTGGGAAGCTCTTTTTCGAACGCGTCGTTGCCGATGTGCGCGGAAACCGCCGCAAGGCGGTATTTTTGCAAGAGCGAGGAAAGCTCCTCCGCGCTTTTATTGTAAAATCCTGCGAATTCCACGCCCTCGAAGCCCGCTTCGGAAATGATTTTCAGCGCGCTTTCCAGACCGTTTGCTGCTATGTACTCCCTTAACGACTACAGCTGTCCCGAAAATTTCATGCCTTTCCCTCCTGATTATTTCCCAACGCAGGCACGCACGGGCAGGTCAGTTTTTCGGCAATCTTCTCGGCGGGCGCCGCCCAATTTGCGGCGTTTTGCAGAATCAGGCGCACTTTTTCGTTATAATACGATTCGTTTGTTTCGTGCCCAGGCTGAAAATAAAACACTTTGCCGCGTCCGCGGCGGTAGGTTACGCCGCTTCTGAAAACTTCTC
>CALVXL010000098.1 GCA_944369635.1 uncultured Clostridia bacterium | reverse complement strand
GAACAGGGCACGTCACACAATACGGCGTCGAACTTTTCTTTGAAAGTTTCGTCGTAAATCGCGGAGTCTTTTACATAAACGGTTATATTTTTCCGTTTCATGCGGCGGGCGTAATCTTCGATGAGCGCGGCGCGGTGCGGGTGCAGTTCGCACGCCGTAACGCTATCGAAACGGTAAGATAAATTCACGCTCTTTCCGCCCGGCGCGGCGCAGGCATCGAGCAAAGTTTTTCCGCTTTCCACCCCCGCGCAGATCGCCAGCGAGCCGACGCTCTGAAACGTATAAACGCCCGCGTCATAGTCGGCGTTGCGGGTGAAGTTTCTGACGGTATACGCGCCGCAAAACGGCGTTTTACAAAAGTCGGCGTCAATCGATTTGAGATATGCCTCCCCGTCCGTTTCGTAAAAGACCAGGGTATTCACGCCGCCCTCTGCCGCCATGATCTTTTCCGCGCGTTCTTCGCCGTATTCTTCGACCAGCTTTTTTACCGCAAACACGGGAAAAGAATATTGCACCGAAAGCCGCTGAAACTTTTCCTGCGGCAGAGGGATTTCCCGTTCCGAAAATCGGCGGAGCAGGGCGTTGACATATCCGCCCACGCCGCCTTTGCCGAGTTTTTTGACAAGTTCCACCGCGTTGTCGATGACGGCATACGGATGTTTTTTCAGATACCTGATAAAATACATGGCGATTTTAAGCACCGTGCGCACCGCGAGTTTTGGGCTTTTCGGGCTTAAATAGCGAATGTAATAGGAAAGTTCGATATCCTTATCGAGCACGCCGTAACAGGTTTTTACGACCAGCGCGCGATTCTTTTCCTCGATGGGCGTGGATAAAATCGCCTGTTTGAGATAGGCGTTTTGCGAATATACTTTGCTGAGAATATTGTAGGAATCGTAAATACTGATCAGCATCCGAGTTTTTCGCCCCGTAAAAGTTTACAGCCGCGCAAAAAGTCTTCCGCCCTCATGCGTTTGGAGCCTTGTTTTGTAAGCTCTTCCACGACGACGGAACCATCTCCGCAGGCGATTTCAAACTTCTTTTCGTCGATCACCTCGCCCGCGTTTCCCTTGCCTTGCGCGACGGATACTTTGTGGATTTTAAGCTGTTCGCCTCTGAAAAAAGTGTAGGCGGACGGCCAGGGTTCGAAGGCGCGCACCCTGTTTTTGATTTCCGCGGCGGACAGGGAAAAATCCAGCTCGCCGTCGGTTTTTTCTATCTTTTTGACGTAAGTGGCAAGGCTTTCGTTTTGCGGCGTAAAGCTCGCCGTGCCGTCTTTTACGCGCGCTACGGCTTCGGCGATACACGCCGCGCCGAGTTCGGAAAGTTTATCGAAAAGTTCGCCCGAAGTTTCATCTTCTCCGATGGAAATTTTTTTCGCGAACATGATGTCGCCCGCGTCCATGGCGAGCACCGTCTTCATGATGGTGATGCCCGTTTCCCGTTCGCCCGCGAGCACCGCCGCCTGTATGGGCGCTGCGCCGCGGTACTTAGGCAAAAGCGAGCCGTGGATGTTCAACGTATAAAGGCGCGGGATTGCCAGCACTTCCTCGCTCAATATCTGACCGAATGCGCATGTGATGAAAAGATCGGCGTCAAGCGCCTTCAGATCTTCGACGCCCTCTTTTCTGACCGAAGTATATTCCAGCACCTTTATGCCCTTATCCAACGCAAAAGCTTTGACGGGCGAGGGCGTTAAAATCTGCTTTCTTCCGACTTTTTTATCGTGCGACGTAACTACGGCGACGATGTTTTCCCCATCGGAAAGCAACCTTTCAAGAGGTTTTACGGCAAAGTCCGGCGTTCCGAAATAGACGATTCTCATTTACTCTTTCCTTCGATCTTAAGATCGGTCGCCTTATCGATGTACAAAACGCCGTCCAGATGGTCGTATTCGTGGCAGATCGCGCGGGCGAAAAAGTCGTATGCTTTCAGCTTAAATTCTTTGCCGTCGCGATCGAACGCCTTGATTTCCACCACGCGCGGACGCTCTACCGTACCGTATTTTCCGCGTACGGATAAACAGCCCTCTTCCCCGACCTGTCTGCCCTTGGTTTTGACAAACACGGGGTTGATAAACTCAAAATATCCTTCCGCGACATCCACAATGAACGCACGGCGCAAAATACCCACCTGAACGGCGGCGAGTCCCGCGCCGTTGGCGGCTTTGAGCGTTTCCTTCATATCGTCCAAAAGCTCATGAAGTTTTTCGTCGAACGCGGTGACGGGCGCGCTCTTTTTTCTGAGCACTTCGTCGCCGACCTGCACTATGTTCCTGATAGCCATATTCTTTCCTTTTGTTTACGTTAAATTCTGCGGATTCACTTCCACACTGACAAACACGCCGCGCATTTTATACCCCGCGCAAACTTCCTGCACGGTAAATTTGAACGCAGGCGTCTTTACGCGCATCAGTATCTGATAGCGGAACTTGTTCTGCAGTTTCTTGATCGGCGCTTTCATGTATCCGAAATAATGAAACGCCGAAGGATTTTTTATGTTTTTTTCGCTGAGTTTTTCATAGATCCCGCGGAGCGCGTCCTTTGCCTTTTCGTCGTCCTCGGAAGAAACCAGCACCCTGATTATTTCGGTAAAGGGCGGAAAACCCGTTGCCTTGCGGAGTGCGATCTCATGCTCGTAAAAGGACTTATAATCGTATTTTACCGCCAGCCTCAGCACATTGTTTTCCGGCTGGTAAGTCTGCAAAATGACCTTGCCCGCCTCGCCCGCTCTGCCGCTCCTGCCCGCCACCTGCGTGATGAGCTGAAAGGTCCTTTCGCCGCTGCGGTAATCGGAAAAATGCAGGCTCTGATCCGCATCGAGAATGCCCACCAGCGTGACTGCGGGAAAATCGTGTCCTTTTGCAATCATCTGCGTGCCGACGAGAATGTCGGCTTTCTTTTCGGCAAAATCGCCGAGTATTTTGAAATGTCCTTCCTTGCTCTGCGCGGTATCGCGGTCCATTCTTAAAATGCGCGCCGCGGGAAACAGCTTTTTCAGCTCGCCCACCACGCGCTGCGTTCCCACGCCGCCGTAGCGCAGATATTCTCCGCCGCAATTCGGGCATTTTTCGATCATTTTATACTTCGCGTTGCAATAATGGCATTTGAGCGCGCCCTCTTCCATATGATAGGTCAAGGCGACGTCGCACGCTTCGCACTTTGGCACATAGCCGCAGGAAGTGCAGATGACGCTTTTGCTGTATCCCCGCTGATTGAGAAACAAAATCGCCTGATGCCCGTTTTCCAAAACGCTTTTGAGCTCCGCTTTGAGCGCGGAAGAAAATACCGAAGCGTTGCCGCGGCGCACTTCCCGCCGCATATCGACGATCTCCACCTGCGGCAAAGGGCGCTTGTTCACCCGCTCTTTGAGTTCGGTAAAGTTATATTCCCCTTCCATCGCGCGCTTATACGTTTCCACAGAAGGCGTGGCGCTGCCGAGCACGATCTTCGACTTATTGTACGTCGCGCGGAAAAGCGCGACTTCCAGCGTGGTATAGCGAGGGGCGGATTCGCTCTGATAGCTGCCGTCGTGCTCCTCGTCGATGACGATGAGCCCCAGATTTTCCAGCGGCGCAAACACCGCGCTCCGCGCGCCGACGGCGATCTTCGCTTCGCCCGTGCGGAGCCTCCACCATTCGTCGAACCGCTCGCCGGGAGAAAGGGAACTGTGCAATATCGCACATTCGTCGCCGAACCTGCCCCTGAGATTTTTGAGCATCTGCGGCGTCAGGGAAATTTCGGGAACGAGCAGAATCGCCGTCTTGCCCCGATCGAGCACGCTTTTGATGAGATTCAGATAAACTTCCGTCTTTCCGCTGCCCGTGACGCCGTGCAGAAGCGTTACGCACTTCGTCGTTTCCTTGATGTCGCGGATCACACTTTCCTGATCGAAGGTAAGCGAAACTTTCTTTTCTCCGCTTTCCATCGCTTCGTAAGGGCGGCGGAAGTTTTTCTCCTCTACCACCCGCAAAAGCCCCCTTTGCACCAACCCGTTCACCGCGCCCGCACCGTATTTGGCGTTGAGCTCGGTAAGGCGGAAACGCTTTTGCACGCTCATAAAAGAAAGCGCGGCGCGCTGACTTACGGCGTTCTTTTTTAACGCTTCGAGCGCCTCCGACACGTCGCCGGCGTTATATTCCGCGATTTTTACGAACTTTTCGCGCACCGTGCCCCGCCGCATTTCCGCAGGCAGAAAGAGCCTGAGCGCCGAGGCTTTGGAAACGAAATAGGCTTTGGAAATGGCGTCGGCAAGTTGCAAACACTCTTCGCTGAGCGCGGGAACTTCGTCGAGCTTTTCAAGGACCTTTTTGATTTTGGACGGATCGAAATCGGAATTTTGTTTCGTTCGGATCACCACGCCGTCCTTCACGGTATTGCCGAACGGCACCCGCACGCGATCGCCCGCCGAAACGTCTTCCGCGTAATATTCAAATATTTTATCGGTCTCGCTGGCGAGTATATCCACGATTACGTCGACGAACATCGTTTTTCTCCAAATAAAAAATATGCTCCGGCGGTTAAGCCCGAACACATTTATGTAGTCTATTAATCTTCGCTTGCAATCAGCTTGCCGTCGTAAATTTCCTGCGCGGCGACCGAAAGCGGCTTTTTATTGTCGGGCAATTCGGTAAGCCCCTGATTTTGCGCCTGCTCCAGAAGCTGACGCGCGCGCTTGGAAGCGACTACGCACAAAGCGTATTTCGATCCGATCTTTTCTGCCAATATGTCGATAGGCGGTTCCTGTATCATTCTTTATTACTCTCCTTTTTGATGATTTCCAATATTTCGTTATAAGCCGTTTCCAGCTTGTCGTTAACAACGACATAATCGTAATCTTTTTCTAAACTGTACTCATAGTCGAGCCGCGCAAGGCGCTTTTCGATTTTTTCGTAACTTTCGGTATTTCTGTGAACCAGCCTGTCGCGGAGCGCCTCGATGGACGGGGCTTTGAGAAAAATGAGCACGGCTTCGGGACACTGCTTTTTAATGAGTTCCCCGCCGTTCACGTCGATTTCCAAAAGCACGTTTTTCGTTTCGAGCATCTTTTCCACGTAATCTTTCGGCGTGCCGTAAAAATTATCGAAATGCTCGGAATATTCGTAAAACAATCCTCTGTTGGCGCGGTCGAGAAATTCGTCCCGCGTCAGAAAGAAATAATCCACGCCGTCGACTTCGCCCTTTCTCGGCGCGCGCGTCGTACAAGAAACGCTGAGCGCGATTTCCGGGTTGCGTTCTTTGAGCATATTCGCGAGCGTGCCCTTTCCCACGCCCGACGGTCCCGACAAAACGAACAGTTTCATACTGAGCTCCTTATTCTATATTCTGCACCTGTTCCCTGATCTTTTCGATCTCGCCTTTGAGTTTCAGTCCGCAGTTCGTAACTTCGATGTCGTTGGCTTTGGAACAGATGGTGTTCGCTTCTCTGTTGAATTCCTGAATGAGGAAAGCGAGTTGCTTTCCCGCGCCGTCCTTTTTCGTAAGGCGGTAAAACTGAGAAATATGGGAATAAAGCCGCGTGATCTCCTCGTCGATATTCGATTTATCCGCAAAGAACGCGACTTCGTTTAACAGCCTCGCTTCATCGTATCCGACGCCCTGCATGGCTTCGGAGATGCGTTCTTTGAGCTTTCTGGCATAATCTTCCTTGACGGCGGGCGCGCGCAAAGCGATCTCGTCCACCGTGGCGCGGATCGTTTCCATGCGGCTTTCGATATCGCGCACGAGCTTTTCGCCCTCCGCCGCGCGCATGACGTTCAGCGCGTCGAGCGCGGCGTTCGCCGCCTGCACCAGCGGCGCTTCAAATTCCGAATAATCTTCGAACGCGCCGGTATCCTTTACGATCTCGGGCAATTTCATGAGCGTGGAAACGGTATAGTCGTTTTCAAGGGAAAACCGTTCGGAAAGCTGTTTTGCCGCCGTGAGATAACTTTCCGCAAGCGCATAGTCCACGGAAAGTTCCGCCGCCTTTTCGCGGTTATCCTTGAAGGAAACGAAAACGTCCACCCTGCCGCGGAGCAGCTTTGCCTGAATGCATTTTCTCACCGCGTCTTCGAACGCGACGAGCACGCGCGGCATTTTGGCGTTGATATCGAGGTTGCGGTTGTTCACCGACCTGACTTCCACCAGAATCTCGATAAAATTGTCCTTATATTCGGCCCTGCCGTATCCCGTCATGCTCTTCATGATCACACCTTTATTAGAATATTTTAACACACATTCCGCCAAATTTCAACCGTTTATCAACGATTTAAACGCTTCTTCGTCTATTATTTTTATGCCGAGCGCCTTTGCCTTTTCCAGTTTGGAGCCAGCTTTTTCCCCCGCAACGACCAGCGTAGTGCTTTTCGTAACGGACGATTGCGCGTTGCCGCCGTTCTTTTCGATGAGCGCTTCCGCCTCGCTGCGCGTAAATTCCGAAAGGCTGCCCGTGAGCACTACGTTTTCGCCCGAAAACACGCCCGCCGCCGTTTCCCCGCTCTCTTCCTGCGGTTTTACGCCCGCTTCTTCCAGCCGCGAAAGTTCCTTTTCGTTTTCTTCGTCGCGGAAGTATTCGTAAATGCTTTGCGCGACCGCTTCCCCCACGTCGTCCATTTCCATCAGCTCTTCCTTTTGCGCCGACCGAAGGGCGGAAAGCGTCTTATACTTTTTTGCAAGATCCGCCGCCGTCTTTTTTCCAACGTTTTCAATCCCCAGCGCGAATATAAAGTTTTTGAGCGGCGCGTTTTTGCTCTTTTCTATGCCGTCTAACAGGTTTTGCGCTTTTTTCGATTTGA
>CALVXL010000097.1 GCA_944369635.1 uncultured Clostridia bacterium | reverse complement strand
CTGTCCACGCTGTTTTTCACCATGTCCTTGGCGATAAGCCCCATGGTCTTCAGCCGTCCGGTATCGATCCGCGCCGCGAAATCTTCGTGCTGTGCAAGCAGTTCCCCGATATCCCCCGCCTGATCGCCGATACGCTCGATATCGGTAATGACCTTCAACGTGGTGGAAACCGCGCGGAAGTCCGCAGCGACGGGCTGTTCTTTCAGCAAAAGTCGCATGCACATCCGTTCGATATCCATTTCGTACTCGTCCACTTTCTTGTCGCGTTCGTGAATCCCCGCGGCAAGCGCAGTGTCGTTTTCCCCGACGGCGCGGACGGCGTCGTCGATCATCTGTTCAACTAAAATACACATATCCTTCAGGCTTTTGCGCATTTCCGCAAGCCCTTCTTCCAAATATTTTCTCGCACTCATCATGACACCTCTCTCAACCGAATCTTCCCGTAATATAATTTTCCGTTTTACTCTGTTTCGGCGACGTAAATATCTGCTCCGTATCACCATATTCTATCAGATCTCCCAATAAGAAGAACGCCGTTTTATCGGAAATGCGCACCGCCTGCTGCATATTGTGCGTGACGATGACAACCGTGACGTCCTTTTTGAGCTCCATACACAGCTCCTCGATCTTGCCCGTGGAAATGGGATCGAGCGCGCTGGTCGGCTCATCCATCAAAATGACTTTCGGCTCGACGGCGAGGGCGCGCGCAATGCAAAGGCGTTGCTGTTGCCCGCCGGAAAGCCCCATCGCCGACTTGTTCAGGCGGTCTTTGAGTTCCTCCCACATCGCCGCCTGTTTTAAGGAGCGTTCCACGATCTCGTCTAACGCGGCGCGCTTTTTGATGCCGAAGGTGCGCGGTCCGTAAGCGATGTTATCGTATACGCTCATCGGGAACGGATTGGGTTTTTGAAAGACCATGCCGACGTTTTTGCGCAGTTCGTTGACGTCGATATCGCCGTAGATATCCACGTCCCCTATTTTAAATTCGCCCGAGATTTTGCACCCTTCCACCAGATCGTTCATGCGGTTGAAACATTTTAAAAACGTGCTTTTGCCGCAACCCGAAGGGCCGATGAACGCCGTGATCTGCTTTTCGGGAATTTCGATCGATATATTTTTGAGCGCCTGAAAATCGCCATAGAAAAGATCGGCGTTTTTTACCTCGATCTTTCCGCCGTAATTCGCCGTTTCCGCTTCAGGCGCGTTCGCTTTTTTTATGTTTTTTCCGAACAACATTCGTATCTCCTTGTAATTTGCTTTTCAATTTCTTTCCGACGAGGTCCGCCGCGAGGTTCAGAACAAGAACGAGCAGGATGAGAATGCACGCGGTGGCGTACGCTTCGTTCATGTATCTGCCTTCGCCGGCAAAGGTATAAAGCGCGACCGCCAACGTGGTGCCTCCGCTTAAAAATCCTTTCGGCATGGGCATGACAACGCTGCCCGTGGTGTAGAGAAACGGCGCGGACTCGCTGATCACGCGGCTCATCGAAAGGATGATGGCCGCGAAAATGCCGGGGAGCGCGCTCGGCAGAACGATTTTGAAAATGGTGCGCACTTTTCCCGCGCCGAGGGCGTACGACCCCTCCCGCAAGCCGTCCGAAACGGATTTCAGGCTCTCTTCGGTGGAGCGGATCACCGTAGGCAAAAGCATCAGCGTAACGGTAAGGCTGCCCGCCAGAATGGAAACGTGACGGCCGAACCACACGACGAACGTCACCATACCGAAGAGCGCGTAAACGATGGAAGGTATGCCGCTCAAAATGTCGATCGCACTGCGGACGAGCCGCACGAGCCAATTCCCCTTTTTGGTATATTCGTTCAGAAAGATCGCCGTGGCGATACCGAGCGGCACCGCGATGAGCAGACTTAAAAAGACGACTGCCAACGTGGTGACGATGCTCGAGGAAATCGTGTAGATCAACCGCCCCGTTTCGTCGGTTTCCGCATTGAAAGAACCGAACAGGAAATGCCAGTTGATATAACCTGCGCCCTTGACCACGACGAACCCGACGACGATCAGCAGCGACGCCGCCGCCACACAGCTGCAGACCCAGCACAGGATCTGCCCGATTTTTTCGAGTTTCATTTTGGAAAACGCCGCCCCCAGCGTTCCGCCGGAAAGTTTTTTACCGCCTTTATCCTTCTTTTTGCCGTTGACCAACCCGAAAAGCACGTTGATGATCAGAATAAAGATGAGCAGAACCACGCCCGTTGCGACCAGTGCGCCGCGGTGCAGTTCGTTTGCATACCCCATTTCCAGAACGATGTTTGCCGTGAGCGTGCGGAAACTCATAAAGAGTTCCGACGGGTAATTGACGGCGTTGCCCGCGATCATCACGACCGCCATCGTTTCGCCGACGGCGCGCCCGACGCCCAGAATGAGCGAAGCGACGATTCCCGATTTCGCGGCGGGCACGACGGTATTGAAAACGGCCTGTTCGTGCGTGGCGCCCAATGCGCGCGCCCCCTCGTAAAGTTCGCGAGGCACGGCGTCCAAACTGGTTTTGGAAAGGGAAACCACCGTAGGCAAAATCATCAGTCCCAAAACGATGGAAACGGACAAAATCCCGCTGCCGCTGCCGTTCGGAGACAGATTTCCGAGAAGCGGCAAAAGCACCGTCATGCCGAAAAAACCGTAAACGACGGAGGGAATGCCCGCCAGAAGATTGATGACGGCGGAAAACACCCCCTTTATTTTTTTCGGACAGAAACGGGAAATAAATACCGACGTAAAAAATCCGAATATTCCGCCGACGATCAGCGCGCCCAGCGTGCCGACGATCGAGCCGACGATCATTTTGAACACGCCGTAATTTCCCGCAAATTCCCCTACGAACTCGTCGTCTTCGTTCGGATTCCATTTCGTTCCGAAAAGGAATTTGAAAAACCCGATCTGTTTGAACGCGGGAACGCTTTCCGCGATCAGAAACACAAATATGGTGATAACGGCAATTATGCAGATAATCGCCGTTATCAGAAACAAGCCTTTGCTTGTCGATTCCTTTACTTTTGTTTTATTCATAAACGCTTATTTGATTTCGCTGAACTTTTTGACTGCGCCCGTATAGATGTTGAAGAGGTTGAGTATCGAAATATCGCTTATCTCGTTTGCGGGGTTGACGATGACCGCAACCGCGTCGAGGCACACGGTATTTTCCACATACGAAGCTTTGGGGCTGGACGAGCTTGCAAGTCCGAGCGTAGCGCCCGTCGTATCGTTTTCCACCGCCGTTCTGCCGCCGCCCGAACCGGGATAGGTCTGGTTGATGGTGACGTTCGGCTGTTTTTCCTTATAAGCCGCAATCAGTTTGATCATCAG
>CALVXL010000096.1 GCA_944369635.1 uncultured Clostridia bacterium | reverse complement strand
AACCTTGCCGTAATCGGCGCGGCGGTGAAAAACAAGTGCAGGATCATCGATATCCGTTCGGAATTTTTAATGCAAACGGATTATCTCGTCAATTATTCGGACGACGGGATTCATCCCAATGCCGGCGGACATGCGGTGATCGCAAAGAGCGTTATGAAATTTATCGACGAAAAAGTTTCCGCATAGCGGGGACTTTTTTTTATAAAGGAAGCAAAAAGATCTTTTCCCGTAAAGACGAAAAAGAATAAAAGACAATGGAAGAAATTGATCTTTCATATTTTTTAAAGATGCGGAGCAAAATTTTTTTACGGAAAAATTTGCAGGGCGGTTGAAAAAAATTCCGCGCCGCGCTATAATGTTTATATAAAAGCCGAAGAAGACGTAACGGCTTAAGCGGAGGAATTATGAAAATCACGGTTTTGGGTAGCGCGGCGGCGGAAGGAATCCCCGCGGTGTTCTGTAACTGCGAAAATTGCAAAAGGGCTGCGGCGAAAGGCGGTAAAGATATCCGCACGCGGGCGCAGGTGCTCGTCAACGACGATCTTATGATCGACTGGCCGGCAGATACTTATATGCACAAACTGCAAAACAATCTGGATCTTTCGAAGATCGAAACTTTGCTTGTAACGCATTCGCACAGCGATCATTTCCGATCGTTGGATTTAAATGTGCGCGGCGGAGTGTTTGCACACAACATGTCGTGTCAAAAGATGAACGTTTATTCTAACGAGGGAGTAAAGCGTTCTTTCGATATTGCCGAAACCATAGAAGCGTGCGGGCAGGTTATCAAGCAAAATATAGCCTTTCATATCGCCGAGCCGTTGAAACTGTTTTCCGCGGGCAGGTACGAGATCTGTGCTTTCCGCGCGCAGCATATGGCGAGCGAGCAGGCTCTTTATTATTTCATTCGGGAGCGCGATACGGGAAAAGCGCTGTTGCAGGCGTTCGATACGGGCAAAATTTATCCCGAAACGTATGATTTTATGGTGAAAAACAATCTGAAAGCCGACGTCGTCTTGCTCGATTGTACCATGCTCGCGCATGAGATTGCGGATAATTCCACGCATATGAATATGAAAGCCTGTATCCGCGCGGCTGACGATCTGCAACAAAAGAATCTGCTTTCCGAAAACGCCCGCGTTTTTGTAACGCATTTTTCGCACAACGGCAATATGCTGCATGAAGAGATCGAAGCCGCTATGGCGCCGTATAACATCGGCGTGGCATATGACTCCATGGTGGTGGAAGTATAAATATACAAGCGATTTTTGGGTTTTAACTGTTAATCAAATGACAAAAAACGGAGATGGAAGAAACGGCCCGCAGCTACTTTTTTTAGCTGCGGGCCGCAATTTTTACGCGTTTTATGAGGTAAGCGACGTTACTTTGTTTGAACGCTAAAAGATGAGATAAAGAAAGAAAAATTCCAGATAAAATCAAGCCGTTTTTCCGATTATTCCCATTCGATGGTTGCGGTCGGCTTGGGGGACATGTCAAAGCATACTCTGTTGACGTTTTTCACTTCGCTCAAAATGCGCCTCGTGATCTTTTGCAAAACTTCCCACGGCAGAGCGGGCACTTCCGCCGTCATCGCGTCTACGGTGTTTACGGCGCGGATGATAACGGGCCAGTCAAAGCAACGCGCGTTGTCGCGCACGCCCACCGATTTGAAATCGGGAATCAGGGTAAAGTATTGCCACACCTTGCCTTCCAGGTTGTTTTTTGCAAACTCTTCGCGCAAAATGGCGTCGCTTTCCCGCACGGCTTCGAGGCGATCTTTCGTAATCGCTCCCAAACACCTTACGCCCAGACCGGGGCCGGGGAACGGCTGGCGGTATACCATATTGTCTGGCAATCCGAGCGCCGCGCCGCAGGCGCGCACTTCGTCTTTGAAAAGCATTTTCAGCGGCTCTACGAGTTTGAAATTAAGATCTTTTGGCAAACCGCCCACGTTGTGGTGGCTCTTTACGATTTTCGCAGTCTTTGTGCCGCTTTCCACAATATCGGGATAAATCGTGCCCTGCGCGAGGAATTCGATGCCGTCCAGCTTGCGCGCTTCTTCTTCAAACACGCGGATAAATTCCTCGCCGATGATCTTACGTTTCTTTTCGGGATCGGAAACATTGGCAAGTTTAGATAAAAACCGCTCTTCGGCGTCCACGTAAATGAGGTTTGCGTCGAGTTCTTCGCGGAATACTTTCACAACCTGTTCGGGTTCGCCCTTTCTTAAAAGCCCGTGGTTTACGTGCACACAGGTAAGCTGTTTGCCGATCGCCTGAAGCAAAAGCGCCGCCACTACGGAGGAGTCAACGCCGCCCGAAAGCGCAAGCAAAACTTTTTTGTTTCCGACCTGGTTTCTGATGAGTTCCACCTGATCGGCGATAAAGTTTTCCATATTCCAGTTTGCCTGCGCCTTGCAGGTTGAAAATACGAAATCCTTTAATTTTTCTGCAATTTCTTTATCGTCCTGCGGCATGGGGTTGATTTTGCCGTTTTCCTCGTAATCGAACGTATAAACGGGCAGTCCGCTTTTTTTAACTTCTTCGCCAAGCGTAATTTTTTTACCGTTTACCACGTCGTTGGGGCCGCCGTTTGCGATTACGCCCTTCACATTGGGCAGGGCAAGCAGTTCTTCTGCCGTGACGTCGTAATTGACGATTTCGCTGTAAACGCCGAGCGCGCGGACGGCGCGCGCCACGTCGGTGTTGCGCGTGCTGCCGAGGTCCATTACCGCAATCATATCCTGTTTCAATTGCATATCCTCCGAAAATATTGGTATTTCTTTTATTATAAAGGAAGAAAAAGAAATTTTCAAGCTCAAATTGCATGAGAACGGCATAAATCGGAAATTTTTTTGTAAAACAAGACGTTTCGGAGAAAATTTCCGAAAAGGAACGGGCGTAGAGGATGGGGGCGGAAAAGGATGAGGCGGAAAAGGAAAAGCGGGCATAAAACGTTTTGACGTTTTATGCCCGCTTTTTAAAATATTAAGAATCTTAAAATATAAATTTATTCAGAGTCCTTTTTTTCTTGTTGAAACAGCCAATTCCACGTTTCTTTCAAGGAAAGCGCGTCGTCCCAGGCATTATGTTTAACCGTGGGGAATATCGTTAATTTCGCGCTTCCGCCCGCATTATTTACGGCTTTTACCATGTGCAGAGATTCTTCCGGCAAAACGATGTCGTCCAATGCGCCGTGAAACGCCCATATCTTTACGTTTTTCAACCTGCCGGCATTCCAATACATTCCGCCGCCGCAAATCGGTATGGCGGCGGTGAACCATTCCGGATGTGACATGATCAGTTGCCATACCGTATAACCGCCCATACTGGAACCGATTATGTAAACTCTGTTTCGGTCTGTATTGTTTTTCTGCAAAATGTTTTCGATGAATTCTGTCAGAACTCCGTAAAGATCAAACCAGGTGTTTGCATGACACTGAGGGGCGACAACGATCGATTTTTTACCCGCATTCTGAACAACGGCTTTCCATGCCGGATTGTTTTCCAGGACAGATATGTCGGTTCCCTTGGACCCGGCGCCGTGTATATAAAAGATAACGGGCGCTTTTTCGCCGAACTCCGGCTCGCTGTAAAGGTATTCAAACGATTCTCCGCTGTGTTTTGTGGAAGTAAATTTATTTTTGCTCGGGTTCATTTTTCGAAAATTCCCTTTTTAATTTAATATGCCCGCCTGCTTCTTCAAAATCAAGCATGTTATTCCCATTCCACGGTTGCGGGAGGTTTGCCCGTAATGTCGTAGCAAACGCGGCTTACGCCGTCTACTTCGTTGGCGATGCGCGAAGCCGCCTTTTCCAGAACGGAGTGGGGAACTTTCGTGTATTCCGCCGTCATAAAGTCGGAAGTGGTTACCGCGCGCAGGGCGAGCGCATAATCGTAAGTTCTGAAATCGCCCATCACGCCCACCGAACGCACGTTGGTGAGCACGGCGAAATACTGGTCGGCTTTGACCTTGTTTTCCTCGATCTCCTGTCGCCAGATGGCGTCCGCATTGCGCAAAATATCGAGCTTTTCCCTCGTTACTTCGCCGATCACGCGTATCGCGAGGCCGGGACCGGGGAAGGGTTGACGGTTGACAAGCGATTCGGGCAGTCCGAGTTTTTTACCCAGCTGGCGGACCTCGTCTTTAAAAAGGTTGCGCAGCGGTTCCACCAAGCCGATGAAGGACATGTTTTTCGGCAGTCCGCCGACGTTGTGGTGGCTTTTGATGTTTGCGGAATTGTTCGCGCCCGATTCGATGACGTCGGGATAGATCGTGCCCTGCGCCAAAAACTCGTAATCGCCGTATTTTTTCGCCTCGTCCTGAAAGACGTTTACAAATTCCGCGCCGATGATCTTGCGTTTTTGTTCGGGATCGGTAACGCCCGCAAGCTTTGTTAAAAAGCGTTCGGAAGCGTCCACATGCACAAAGTTCAGATCCATTTTGGAAAAGACCGCGTCTATTTCTTCGCTTTCGTTTTTGCGCATGAAGCCGTGATCCACGTAAATGCAGATGAGCTGGTTGGGCACGGCTTTGGAGATGAGCGCGGCGCACACGGAGGAGTCCACGCCGCCCGAAAGGCCGAGCAGGATTTTTTTATCGCCCACCTGTTTGCGAATGGCTTTTACCTGCTGTTCGATGTAATCGTCCATATTGTAAAGCCCTTCTGCGCCGCAGACGTTATAGACAAAATTTTTGATGATCTTTTTCCCTTTCGGCGTGTGCTGCACTTCGGGGTGGAACTGTACGCCGTAGAATTTCTTTTCGGGATATTCGAATGCCGCAATGGGGCAGTTTTCGGTATGCGCGGCGGGCTGAAAGCCTTCGGGTAACCGACTCACATAATCGGTGTGACTCATCAGCGCAATTTCTTTCTGGTCGAGATTGCGGAAGAGCGCGCAGGAGTTTTCGAGATTGGTTTCGATCTGTCCGTATTCGCTTACGGGGCAGGAAGAGACCTCACCGCCGAGCGCATACGCCATAAACTGCATGCCGTAGCATATGCCGAGAATGGGAATGCCGAGTTCGAAAATGCGCTTATCGCATTTGGGGGAAGCGGGGTCGTAAACGCTGTTCGGCCCGCCCGTGAAAATGATGCCGATGGGGTTGATTTCCTCGATTTTTTCAATCGGCGCGGTGCAGGGAAGGATTTGCGAATGCACGTGCATTTCCCTTACGCGGCGGGCAATGAGTTCTTTGTACTGACCGCCGAAGTCGAGCACGACGACGGTTTCGTTATGGTCCATAAATGTTCTCCATGAATTTAATGATATTATTTTACAACAAATCTGCCGAAAAAACAACGATAGAAAGGCATAAATTTATAATACGTTGAAATTTTTAGCGGAATTCTTCACGGTTGACGGCGTTGACCGCCGCCTGTGCGTATCGGCGCGCAGGCGGCGGTTTGTTTCACAAAGAATTTTCCTTTTAAATTTCCGCAAGGAAGACTATTTTTTCCGCCGTAACGGCGAGTTGACGTCTGAATTCGGAAAGCGTTTTTTTGTCAGCAGTCTATTATGGACTATTTTAAGCAAAATAATCTATTTTGGACTATAATAT
>CALVXL010000095.1 GCA_944369635.1 uncultured Clostridia bacterium | reverse complement strand
ACAAGGAAGATTATAAGTTCTATCTCGATCTGAGAAAATACGGCGGCGTGACGCACGCGGGATTCGGGCTCGGTTTTGAAAGAATGATCATGTATCTCACGGGCATAGGCAATATCCGCGACGTGCTACCTTTCCCGAGAACGGTCGGAAATCTGGAATTTTAAGGAAGATCTATGAAAATTTTAGTCGACGCATTCGGAGGGGATAACGCTCCCGAAGAGATCGTCAAAGGCGCGGTTTCCGCGCTTGCAGAAAATAAAGAAATCACGCTGGGACTTACCGGCGACAAAGAGAAGACGGAGCGGGTTCTTTCCGCCCTTTCTTACGATAAAACGCGCGTGGAGGTCATCGACGCGCCCTCCGTCATCACCTGCGAGGAAGAGCCCACCCTCGCCATCAGGAAAAAGCCCGATTCTTCCATGGTCGTTGCGTTTTCTCTTTTAAAAGAGGACAAGGCTGACGCACTGGTTTCGGCGGGATCGTCGGGCGCGCTTTTGGTGGGGAGCACCCTGAAAGTCGGCAGGATCCGCGGGGTAAACCGCCCTGCGCTCTGTCCCGTTCTACCCACGCTGAAAGCGGGAAAAAAGGTGCTTTTGTTGGATGCGGGCGCGAATGCCGATTGCAAGGCGATCAATCTGGTGCAGTTCGCCGTCATGGGCGGCGTGTACGCCAAGGTCGCTTTGGGCGTTAAAAAGGCGCGTGTCGCGCTCCTTTCCAACGGTACGGAAGATAAAAAGGGCAATCAGCTCAACCATGAAGCCTTTCCGCAGCTCAAAGAGCTGAAAAACGTGGAATTTGCGGGCAATATCGAGGCGCGCGACATCATGAGCGGCGATTTTGACGTCGTCGTGGCGGACGGTTTTTCGGGCAACGTGGCTTTGAAAAGCATGGAAGGAACGATTTCCGCGCTGTTCAAGCTGCTGAAAGCGGAATTTTTGTCTACGGTGCGGGGAAAGCTGGGCGCGCTCTTTCTTAAAAAGAGCTTCCGCAAGCTGAAAGGTTCGCTCGATTACAACAATTACGGCGGGGCGATGTTCCTCGGCGTGGATAAAATCGTCGTCAAGGCGCACGGCTCGGCAAAGAGCGAATCCATCAAAAACGCCGTGCTGCAAGCGGCGGAAGCGGTAAAAGCGGGCACGGTGGAGTCCATCAAAAAAGAACTTCTGGTCACGGGGTTGGAGGAATGATTTTCGATATTCAGGGAGCGGAAGAGCGCATCGGTTACAGCTTCAAGGATAAAATGCTTCTGCGTAAGTGTTTCACGCACTCTTCCTATACCAACGAAAACAAAAATGCGGAAAATAACGAGGTGCTGGAATTTTTCGGCGACGCGATACTCGATTTCGCCGTAACGGAATATCTTTGCGCCAATTGCGAAGGCGATGAGGGCGTGCTTACCAAAAAGCGCGCGGAAATCGTTTCGAAAGAGCCTTTGCAGGAAGCCGTATTCGCCATGGACCTCGCCGGATATATGCTTTTCGGCAAGGGCGTGATGAAAAACTCCGACTTTCACGAAAAGATGTATTCCAGTTTGTTCGAGGCGATCGTCGCGGGAATTTACATCGACGGCGGCATGTTGCCGACCCGCAAGTTTATACGCGACAAACTGCTTGCGCGCCATTTTGCGCCGAAAGCGAAGAAAGCGGAAAAAAAGCCCAAGCCGCGGGAAAAAGACGGCAAGAGCGAATGTCAGGAATATGTGCAAAAATTCAAGCTCGGAGAAATCCGCTACGAAACTCTGGAAAAGACGGGGCCCGACCACGCGCCGCATTATAAAGTCGCGTTTTTACTGAACGGCAGGGAACTCGCGTTCGGCGAAGGCGGCAGCAAAAAGGCGGCGGAACAGACGGCGGCGGAAAGCGCGCTGGCAATGCTGAAAAGCGGCAGAAAGAAAGTAAAAAAACCGTATACGGGGAAAGATAAGTGAACTTCGAAAAAATTGAAATGTTCGGCTTCAAATCGTTTGCCGACAAACAGGAAATTAAATTCGGCAACGGCATTACGGGCATCGTCGGTCCGAACGGGTGCGGTAAAAGCAACGTTTCGGACGCGATCCGTTGGGTCATGGGCGAACAGTCGGCAAAAACGCTCCGCGGCAGCAGCATGCAGGACGTCATTTTTAACGGCACGCAGGACAGAAAGTCTTTGAGCTATTGCGAAGTATCGCTTTTTTTCGATAACTCGAACAAAATGTTCAGCCTCGATTATAACGAGGTCATCATCACCCGCAAGCTTTTCCGCAGCGGCGAAAGCGAATATTATATCAATAAACAGCCCGCGCGTTTACGTGACATCGTAAATTTGCTGCACGAATGCGGTATCGGCAAGGAAGGCTATACCATCATCGGGCAGGGCAAGGTGCAGGAGATCATGTCGGCAAAGCCGGAAGACCGCCGCGCTATTTTCGAAGAAGCCACGGGCATTGCAAAATTCAAAACGGAAAAAAACGAATCGGAAAGAAAACTCATGCGCACGAGGGAAAATCTTCTCCGCTTCAACGACATTCTTTCCGAGCTGGAAAACCAGCTTGCGCCCCTCGAACGGCAGGCGGAAAAGACCAGGCAGTTCCGCGATCTGTCGGCGGAATTGAAACATCACGAAATCAACGTTTACATATCCAAGTTCGATAACGTTGCGGGCGAAAAGAACAAGATCAATCTGAAAATCGACGCCATCAACGAACAGATCGGTTTACGGGAAAAGGAATCAACGGACGCGCAGGCGGAGTACGAGCGCATTTTGCGGGAGATCTCTTCCGCGGACGCAAAACTTTCCGCGCTGCACGAAGAACTTTTGGAAAAGCGGCTGAGCATCGAAAAGAGCGAGGGCGCGGCGAAACTGTATAACGAAAAAATCTCCTTTTTCCGTTCGGATATCGCGCGCACGAAGAAGGCGATCGAAGACCGCGCGTCCGCCGCGGAAGCCGATAAGAGCAGTATCGAAAATCTGAGAAACAACATCGCGGAAATCCGCGCCAAGATTAAAGCCGCGCGCGAAGAATACGACAAACTCGTCGTCGCCATTTCCGCGCAGCAGAAAAAACTGAGCGAGGGCGAACTCGCTTCGCAGGAAAATACGCGTAAAGTCATCGAATCGATGGCTTCGCTTTCCGACATCAACATTAACAAAGGTTCGCTTTCCGCGGAAAAGATCGCGCTTCGCGATACGCGGCAGGAAGTTTCGGGCGCGATAAGCAATCTCGAATATAAGCGCGACGAACTTTTTTCCGGCAAGGAAAAGCTCGATAAGGACATTACCGAACTCGATAAATCCATTTACGATTTAAAGGGCAGGATCGAGGCGAAAGAGGACTCCGTGCGGGAGTTCAACGAAAAGACCGCGCAGGTGGACAACGCTATTTTCAACCTCAATTCCAACATCACCATGCTTACGGCAAAGGAAAATTTTATCGTCGGCATGAAGGAATCGTTCGAAGGTTACGGCCCGTCGGTCAAAAGGCTATTGCTTGCGGCAAAGCAGGATAAAGCGCTTTCGGCGCGCATAAAGGGCGTCGTCGCGTCCGTCATCAAAACGGAACAAAAGTACGATATCGCCATGGAAACCGCACTCGGTGCGGCGGCGCAGAACATCGTCACCGCCGATACGGACGACGCAAAATATCTCATCGAATATCTTAAACGCAACAGCGGCGGCAGGGTGACGTTTTTGCCCGTGTCTTCCGTCAAGCCGCGCACGGAAAACGAAAATATTCACCGCGCCTTGCAGGAACGCGGCGCGCTGGGGCTTGCCAACAAGCTCGTCAGATACGATCCGTATTTTGAAAACGTCATTTCCAACCTGCTCGGCAATACGCTGATCGCGGACAATATCGACAATGCGACGAATATCGCCAACAAATACCGTTTCGCGTTCAAGATCGTCACGCTCGAAGGCGACGTGTTCAGCCCGCAGGGTTCCATGACGGGCGGCTCGCGCAGGCAGGATCTGCCTAATCTTCTGGCGGGAGACCGTCAGCTGGACGAAATCCGCGAAAAGATTGCGGGCAAGCGGACGGAAATGGATAAACTCAAAGCCGAAAAAGCGCGGCTGGAAAAGGCGCGCGACGAGGCGACCGATCAGCTGGGCTCTTTGAACGACATGTATAACGCGCGCAAGCAGGAACTTTTACTGCTCCGCGAAAAACTCAACGTCGTGGAAAGCGCGTTGATGGACAACAACAAAAATTACGAAGACGCGCTCGGCAAGCTGGAAAACATCGACGCCAAGCTCACCGATATCGAAAAGGCTTACGAAGAAATCAAAACCGGCAGCGAAAAGCTGGAAGCCGATAAATCTTCCGCAAGCGAGGAAGCGGAAAAACGCCGCGAGGAATACGAGCGTTTGCGCAAAGAGATCGACAAGATGAACGAGCGCAGCACCGCGTTGCAGCTGGAACTCAGCGATTACCGCGCGATGAACGATAAAGCGGAAGAGGAGATTTCGCGCCTCACGGCGGAAATTTCCGCGTTGAAAGAGGACAGCGAAAAGGACGAAGGCCAGATCGCCGACAAGGAAGCCATCATCGAAAAACTGCGGCTGGAAGCGGAAAAGGTTGCGCTTTCGGAAGAAGAGCAGAAATACGTGAATACCTTGCGCGACAGGATTGAGTTTACCGAAAAGAGCAAGGAAACGCTCCGCGAAAAGCAGGCGAAAACCGACGAAAGAAAAGCGCAGATCGCGGAAGAGCTTTCCGCGCTTGCCGATAAACGCCATGCGGAAGAGATCGCGCTTACCAAAATCGATTCCGATATCGAATATTACGGACAGCGTATTTCCGAAGAATACGGCGAAACCTACGATACGGCTCTGCGTTTCCGCGCGGAAAATTACGACGCGCGGGAGGGCGAACAGGAAATTGCCCGTTTGAAGAGAAAGATCAATTCCTTAGGGTCCATCAACCCCAACGCCATCGACGATTACACTTCCGTCAAGGAACGTTACGACGAAATGAGCGTGCAGAAGGAGGACCTTGAAAAGGCGGAAGCCGACATCGTCAAGGCCATCGACACGCTGAAAAAGGAAATGCTCACGCAGTTCAACGACGGGTTCAATAAGATCAACGAAAACTTTATGCGCATTTTCAAGGAGCTCTTCGGCGGGGGCATGGGGCCTGTGGAGCGCCATTACGAGGGCGTGGGGGGTTCGCTGGAGGCGGGGGTGCACATCGTAGCGGAACCGCCG
>CALVXL010000094.1 GCA_944369635.1 uncultured Clostridia bacterium | reverse complement strand
TCGTTGCATTTGATATAGTGTTGCAAAAAGTGAGCGCAAGTCGCGCAGGTTCGGCTATCCGTATTTTCCATAAAACCTCCGAATATGTATATTAGCGGACGAAATTTCGTGTTTTCTTCGTCAAGCTCGTTTTTATTATAATAGTCTATTATGGACTATGTCAAGCAAAATAATCTATTTTGGACTATAATATAAAAAAAGAGGTGAAAATATGTTCGGTGAAAGACTGAGAGAATGCAGAATTGAAAAGGGATTTACCCAAAATCAGTTGGCGGAAAAGCTGTTGATCACGCAAAGTACGCTGGGAAAATACGAAAGAGGGGAACTGCAACCGAATATAGAAACGATAAAAGCCCTTTGTAAAATTTTAGACGTAAGTTCCGATTATCTTTTGGGAATTGAAAAATAAAAAAAGAACCTTTGCGAAGGTTCTTTTTTTTATCTGATGCTGATACCGCTCGGCGTAAAGATGAACACGTTGTTTTCCAGTTCGTAAACGCCGCCGTCAAGGGCGTATACCGCGCCGCTCAACATATCCAGCACGCGGTAGCCCGTATTTACGGAAAGTTCGTTTAAATATACGATCGCCTGCCGTCCTTTTTTCAATGTGGCGATGATGTTTTCAACGTCCTGAAAAGATTTGGGGTGAAATACCGTCAAAGGACCGTTCTGCCGCGGCGTATCGCTCGATTGCCCTGCGGTGAAGTCCTCAAAAGAAATGCGGCGGCTTCTGTCGTTTTCCACGCCGTTTCTTCTGTCTTTTCCGAAAAAGTCGAACAGACCCATTTTATCTCCTTAAACCGTATAATTTCTTTTCCCGAAAATCAGCGTGCCTATGCGTATCATATTGCTTCCGTTCCGAACGGCTATTTTATAATCCGAGCTCATTCCCACGGAAAGATATTCAAACGGCGCGCCGTTTTTCTTCATTATATCATAAAATTCGCGCATTTGCAAACACAAATCCGCAAGTCGGCTTTCTTCCGTGCCCAAAGGGAGCATCGCCATAAAGCCTTTTACTTTCAGATGTTTGTAAGAAAGCAGCCTTTCCGCCGCCGCAATACATTCTTCGGGCAGATATCCCGACTTGCTTTCTTCTTTGCCGATATTCACTTCGGCAAGCACGTTCGTGATGAGGTTTTGCTTTTCGGAAAGCCTGTCGATCTCTTCGGCAAGTTCGTCGCGGTCGATCGACTGAATGAGGGAGGCTTTTCCTATCAGGTATTTGACCTTGTTTAACTGCAAATGACCGATAAACTGGTAATCGTTACAGCAAACGAGGGGGTATTTGTCGCGGAATTCCTGCACTTTGTTTTCGGCTACGCTCGTAAGCCCCGCGCGGATTGCGCGGTTTATGTCGTCGGCGGACATCGTTTTGCTCGCGCCGACCAGCGTTATTTTTTCGCCTAAATTGTTGCCTTGAGCAATTTCTTTCAGCAAGGCATGCAGAGCTTCTTCGTTCATAACGTCTTGATATAATCGTCCATATTATATGCGCCGCGTTTTTTGCCGAGCATGAACGCCGCGGCTTTTATCGCGCCGTCTGCAAACACTTCGCGGCTCGCCGCCGAGTGGGAAAGCTTTACCACTTCGTTCGCGCCTGCAAAAATCACTTCGTGTTCGCCCACCACGTTGCCGCCGCGCAGGGCGTGAATGCCGATTTCTTTTTCGTTTCTCTTGCCGACGCGGCCTTCTCTGCCGTACACGTAATACTTTTCGGGATCGACTTCTTTGATCGCGTCCGCAAGCATAAGCGCCGTACCCGAGGGCGCGTCCACTTTCTGGTTATGGTGCATTTCCACGATTTCCACGTCGAAGGAAGGCAAGGTCTTTGCGGCTTTTTTGCAAAGGTCGATGACGAGGTTCACGCCTACCGACATATTCGCCGAACGGAAAATCGCCGTCTTTTCCGTTGCCGCCGCAATTTTATTCAGCTGTTCGGCGGTGTAACCCGTCGCGCAGAGCACGGCGGGAATCTGTTTGCTTTCCGCAAAGGAAAGCAAGCTGTCGAGGGTAGTGGGGGAAGAAAAGTCTATAATGACGTCCGCTTCTTCCTTAACGGAGGCAAAGTCCTTGTAAACGGGATAATCGAGGTCGGAAAGATCGGCATTAAGATCCACGCCCGCAACGACGTTTACGCCGTTCGCTTTCGCCGCGCGGTAAACCGCCCTGCCCATTCTTCCGAGCGCGCCCGAAATCAGTATATTCATAATGTTTGCTCCTTTAAGGAAAGCCCGAAATCTTTCAGAATTCTGATCATGCTCTTTTTGTGTTCGTCTTCGAGCACGGTCAGGGGCGGGCGGACGTAAGACGTGCCTATGCCGATGAGCGCCGACGCCGTTTTGACGGGAATGGGGTTGACTTCGGTAAACATCGCGTCGATTAAGGGAAGCAAACGTTCCTGGAGCGCGATCGCCTTGTCGTTTTCGCCCGCAAAGTAATAGCGCGCAACGTCGCCCACTTCCTTGGGGGCGATGTTGGAAGCTACGGAGATGAGTCCCGAACTGCCGATGGAAAGCATGGCGAGGTTCAGGTTGTCGTCCCCGCTGTAAAGCGCGCATTTCCCGCGGATCAGCCTTGCCGTTTCGCAGATCTGTTCCATGTTGCCGCACGCTTCCTTAATGCCGTATATGTTTTCGATGTCGGCAATCTTTTCCATCGTGCGGGGGAGAATGTTCACGCCCGTGCGCGCGGGCACATTGTAACATAAAACGGGGATATTTACGGCGGAACATACGTCGTCGTAATACTTGACGAGCCCGTTCTGCGTGCATTTGTTATAATAGGGCGTAACCACAAGCAGACCGTCCGCGCCGAGGCTTTCCGCGTACTTGCTCTTTTCCACGGCTTTGCGCGTGCAGTTGCTGCCCGTGCCGAGAATGACTTTTACGCGCCCCGCAATTTTCTTCATGGAATATTCCGCAACGTCGGCATACTCCTCGTCGGTAAGCGTGGCGGCTTCGCCCGTTGTGCCAAGCACTACAAGGGAATCTATCCCGTTTGCGATCTGATATTCGATCATCTTTTCCAGCGCGGGGAAGTCCACTGCGCCGTCTTCGGTAAACGGCGTGATCATCGCCGTGCCCGTTCCTTTATATAAAACTTTCATCTTATTTGATCAATCCCATTTCCAGAACTTTTTCCGCGATCTGGACCGCGTTTGTGGCTGCGCCTTTGCGGATATTGTCCGCAACGACCCATAAATTCACGCCGCTTTCGACGGTATCGTCTTTGCGGATTCTCCCCACAAAAACTTCGTCCTTGTTTTCGGCGTCGATCGCCATAGGATAAACGTTGTTCGCCGGGTCGTCCTTCACGATGACGCCGGGAGCGTTCTCCAGCACTTTTCTGACTTCTTCCACGGTGCAGGGTTTGTAAAATTCCACGTTGATGGATTCGCTGTGCCCGTAGTAAACGGGAACGCGCACCGTCGTCGCGGTGATCTTAAGATCCCAGTCGCCGAGAATTTTTTTCGTTTCGAAGATCATTTTGTCTTCTTCTCTCGTGTAGCCGTTTTCCAGAAAAACGTCGATGTGCGGAATGCAGTTTCCGAAGATCGGATAGGGGAATTTCTGCGGCGCTTCGCCGTTGATTCCGTTTTTCAGATCGTTGAACCCTTTCACGCCCGCGCCCGAAACAGCCTGATAAGTGGAATAAACGATGCGCTTGATCTTAAACGCGTCGTGCAGGGGCTTTAGCGCGACTACCGCCTGAATGGTGGAACAGTTGGGGTTTGCGATGATGTTTTTATGCCATCTTATATCTTCGCTGTTGCATTCGGGCACGACGAGGGGAACGTTTTTGTCCCGTCTCCATGCGTTGGAGTTATCGATAACCAGCGTGCCGTGCTTTGCAAATATGGGCGCAAACTGCTTGGAAGTTTCGCCGCCCGCCGAAAAGAGCGCGATGTCGATCTTTTTGTCGACGATGTTTTCCTCTTTCAGTTCGATGACCGTGTGTTTTTTACCCATGAAGTCGATTTCTTTGCCCGCGCTCTTTGCGGAAGCGTAAAGATAATACGTGTCCACGGGCAGTTTGCGTTCGGTGAGGACTTCGAGGAATTTGCTGCCGACCATTCCCGTCGCGCCGACGACGGCTACGTTGATTTTTCTCATAAATATGGCTCCTTTTTTAAAGATAGTTATATAAAATCCCTTTAAATTAAAAATATATTATCATCGACGCGGAAAAAAGTAAAGTTTTTTTTCGGTACTATGTCGTTTTTATTTGAAAATATTTTAAAATTAGTATAAAATAAGATGAAGTCGAAATTCAAAGGATTGTCCTTTAGCTAAGGAGAAAGAAATGGCTGAAAAGAAAAAAGGCGGATTTATAAACAGGTTGATCATGGGGACGGAAAAGTCCGAAGGTTATGCCCGTTCCACCCTGCCCAGCAACCGCTGGGAACTCTTCTGGGATATTTTCAAAGGCAGGTTCGGCAAACTGTTTCTGATCAACGTGCTGGTGTTGCTGTTCTGTCTGCTGGTTGCGTTTTTGCTTTTTATCGTCAATAACGCTTTGTCGCTTTACGGTTCGGAAAGCGCGTTTTCGCAGAACATCGGCATCGGCTATCCCGCGGTGCCCGATATGGCGGGACTCGTGGAACAGATCGACGTCGTCGTCAAACAACAGTTTTATCTGGCGCTTCCCATCTGCCTTATGGTCGCCGCGGTCGGCATTTCCGGCGGCGCGTACGTTATCAGAAATATGGTCTGGACGGAAGGCATCTTCATTGCCAACGATTTCTGGAAGGGCGTAAAACAGAATTATTTTGTAGTTATGTTCACGCTTTTGATCTTTTCCGTCATATTCTATCTGGTGCAGATGTCTATCGGCTATGCAAACCTGCTCATCGCCACGGGCTCGGGCAGTAAGGTCTGGCTTTCCATCGGAAAGGGTTTTTCCTACGCGTTTTTGGCGTTTTCCTTTATGTGCGCAGCCTGGATGATCACCATGGGCGTTACCTATGATTTGAAATTCGGGCAACTCATCAAAAACGCGGTCATCTTTTCCTTCGCGCTTCTGCCGATGAATATCTTCTTTCTCATCATCGGGCTCATTCCGTTCGCGCTCTTTTTGTTCGGCGGCATCGGAACGATGATCGGGATTCTTTTGTGCCTGATCCTCGGATTTTCCTGGTTTTTGCTGGTCTGGACGGATTACAGCCAGTGGGCGTTCGATAAATTCATCAACGACAGGGTGCCCGGTGCGCAGAAGAACAGGGGTATTTACGAAAAGGTAAGCAAGGACGACGCCGAGGCCATCAAGAAATACCGCGAACAGCTGGCGCAGTCTTCGAGAACGGTGCTTACCCGCCGTCCCATCAAACCCATCACGGACGACGAGCTGCAGCTTGCCGAACTGCCTGAATCGTACAGCCGCGCCGACCTGCAGCGCTTGCAGGAGAGCCGCGAAGCGCTTTACCGCGACAACGAAGAGTATATAGCCGCGCATAAGGACGATCCGCAGTATCAGCCCACGGAAGAAGAAAAGAAGTTCGAAGCGGAGCGCGAGGCCCGTAAAGAACAGGCGCGTAAAGAGCTGGAAGAGAGCATGAAGAAAGAGCGCAAGAGAGAAGAAAAACAGAAAAAGAAGAAAGACAAAGAGAAAAAATGATATGATCAACGATTTTTCCGTCGTATCTTCGTTTTACGAAAAGCTGATGGCGGGCGTGAGCGGAAAGTGGGCGGCAAAAGTCGTCCGCAGGGTAAAAAAGCTCGCACCGAATCCCCGCGGAGCGGACGTCGGCTGCGGGACGGGCAGCGTGACGCGCGCTTTGGCGGCGGCAGGTTTTTCCGTCACCGGGTTCGATCCGTCGCCCGAAATGCTCGGCGAAGCGTTTGCGCGCGGGGGCGAATACGTGCTCGGCAAAATGACGGACGTAAAAAAACTGAGTGGGCTGGGATTCGTTACGGCGGTGAACGACGTGGTCAACTATCTCCCGCCTGCGCAGCTTATAAAGAATTTCGCCGCGGTTTACGCCGCGCTGGATAAAGGCGGCGTTTTTCTGTTCGACGTATCGTCGATTTATCGGTTGCGGCAGGTCATCGGCACGAATATGTTCGGGGAAGATCGGGAAGATCTGACGTATATTTGGTTCAACACGCAAAGAAAAAACGGAGTTCTGATGGAGCTCGTGTATTTTTACAAAGAGGGGAATGCGTACAGGCGCGAAGAAGAAAGTTTTTTCGAGTACGCGCACGGTGCGGATGAGATCGTCTCGTCGCTGAAGGCGGCGGGGTTCGGAAAAGTCGCCGTTGTCGGGGAAAATGGAGAAATAAAAGCTGAAGATGAACGCTGGTATTTCACAGCAATCAAGTAAGAGGTGAACTTTATGCAAATCGATACGATTGACTTTTTGTTCCAACTGGCGGTAATACTGTTTTCCGCCAAAATGCTCGGCATACTGATGAGAAAAATCGGTCTGCCGCAGGTTCTCGGGTACATTCTCGCGGGGTTGATCATAGGTCCTGCGATATGGGGATTGTTTTTCGAAATCCCCGATAACTGGATTTTCCCGCTGAGGGAAAACAATATGCTCAAAGCCTTTGCGGAAGTGGGCGTGATATTCGTCATGTTCACGGCGGGGCTGGAAACCGACCTCAACGATCTGAAAAACACGGGGCTCGTTTCCTTCCTCATCGCGCTCGGCGGCGTATTGCTTCCTCTCGGAATGGGATTCGGCATCGCGGTGCTCTTTTTAGGTACGGAAAATCTTTTAGGCTGTCTTTTCATCGGCGTCATCATGACGGCGACCAGCGTCGGGATCACGGTGGAAACCCTTCGCGAACTCGGCAAACTGAAAAGCAAAGTCGGCACCATCGTGCTTTCCGCCGCGATCATCGACGACGTGCTCGGCCTGATTGTGCTGACCATCGCCCTCAGCCTGAACGGAACTTCCGCGGATTCGTCGCCTTTGCTTTCGCTTATCAACCCCAACGGATTGCCGATCATTTCCATTTTGTGGATGTTCGTTTTCTTCGTGGTGGCGATCGGGCTGGGTATTTTGCTTATCAAGGTTTTCAAATACCTCGAAAAAAGGCATCCGCACACCCGCAGGATTCCCATCTTATCGTTGGTCGCCTGCTTTTTATATGCTTTTATGGCGGAAAAGGGATTCGGCGTTGCGGATATCACGGGCGCATATATCGCCGGCGTGCTCCTTTCCGTCAATCATAAATCCGCCGAATACGTGGACAGAAGGATTACCATCAATTCTTATATGATCTTTGCGCCGATATTCTTTGCGAGCATCGGCATCAAGATCAGCTTTGACGGCATGACGCTTCATATGCTGTGGTTCGGGCTTGCGTTTGTGGCAACGGCGATCATCGGTAAGATCATCGGTTGCGGCGGTATCGCCAAGATGGCAAGATTCGGCTGGAAAGACTCGGCAAAGATCGGCGTGGGCATGATCGCCCGCGGCGAGGTCGCGCTCATCGTTACGGAAAAGGGAATACTCGGCGGACTTCTTGCGCCGGACTATCGCGTTATCGTGGTCATGCTGGTGCTTGTAAGCTCGGTGCTCGCGCCGATTTTACTGAAGCTTTTGTATAAACACGACGATAACCCCACGCTGATGGGCGGCAAGGAAGTGGAATTTACCGACGTAACCGCGCCCAGCCTCGACAAATCGGGTGAGAGCGGCGCTTCGTCCGAAGCGAAAACCGACAGTGCGAGCGCGGCCGACGGCGGCGTGCCTGCCGCGGATACGCAATAATGCCGCATGGCCCGCGCGGAAAGAAAGCGGGTGAAAAAGGAATGAACAGATTAGTAAAAACATTGATATATAATAACGAAATGTCGCTCTGCGTGATGGATACGACGGAGCTTGTCAACGAGGCGATTGAAATACATCGCCTTTCTCCGCTTTCGGCGGCGGCGCTCGGCAGGGTGCTCACCGTTTCGTCGTTTATGGCGAGTTGTCTGAAAAACGAAACGGACAAGCTGTCCGTTTCGGTGGTGGGCGACGGCGTGGGCGGCACGATCACCGTAAGCGGAAACAGCGCGTTAGATATGCGCGGTTCCATCGATAATCCGCGTGCGGAATTGCCTCTTCGCGCCGACGGCAAGCTGGATGTGGGCGGATGTGTCGGCAGAAACGGACGTCTCACGGTGGTGAAGAGCATGGGGCTTAAAGAACCGTATTCGGGCAGTTGTCGTCTGGTAAGCGGGGAGATCGCGGAAGATTTCGCCGCCTATTATCTATATAGCGAACAGCAGCCTTCGGCGATCGCGCT
>CALVXL010000093.1 GCA_944369635.1 uncultured Clostridia bacterium | reverse complement strand
TTGTCTTTCTTCTCCATAAATCAAATGCTTTCCACTTTTACTTTTATTTTTGCGGTTTCTTCCGCGGAAATTCTCACTTCCAGCGTAAAGACGCCGGGCGATTTGATCGGCGTATTTAATATTATTTTCTTTTTTTCGATTTCATAACCCTGATCGGCAAGTTTTTCGGAAATTTCTTTGCTGGTCACGCTGCCGAAGAACTTTCCGTTTTCTCCCGTTTTTACCGCAACGATCACTTCTTTTCCGTCGAGAGCTTCCTTAAGTTCTTTGTTCAGGCGCTTTTGTTCGGCGATATGGAACGCAGCCGCTTCTTTTTGCAGCTTATTGTCGTTGATCGCCTGCGAGCTCGCTTCCTTCGCGCTGCCGTTTTTTAAAAGAAAACGGGCAAACCCGTCCTTGCATTCGATGATATCTCCTTTTTTACCCGTGCCTTTTACGTCTTTGAGCATGATGATCTTCATAAAACGACCTCCTTTTTCGGGGATATACGCGTTTATTTTACCCGACGGAGGGATTTTTGTCAACAGATACCGTATAAAAATTATAAATACAGAAATAATTAGTGTTGAAAAGCGGCTTGAAGCCGTAAAAAAGGAGAGTAAATTATGAACAGCAACAATTCCATCAAATGCGACGTCACCAAGTGCAGACACAATTACAAGGGCTGCAACTGCCAGCTCGACAGCATCCGCATCACCTGCGGTTGTGCGGATAATCAGACCTGCTGCGACAGCTATTCCGAAAAAAATTAAGTTTTTTTCATCCGCCCCGCGCGATTTTCGCGCGGGGCGGATGTTTTTAAATGCGAATGATTCATAAGGCAGATTCGGCAAAAGCAAAAATTTCCGCCGCAAATCGTGGCGGACGGCTCCTGCAGACGGCAAAAATTTGCCGTCTGCAGGCAACGGAATCTGCCATGGCCCGAATTTAAAAATGAAAAAGGCCGCAATCGCTTGCAGTCTTTATCACATATATTATTCAGAAAAAACACGTAACTGTTGAATTATCGAAAAATATTATAACATTTGTTTTTCTTTACAAAATTATTATAGCACATTAAAGCGCTTTGTCAATAGGTTTTTTAAAAAAAATCACAAAAAAAAGGAAAAATTTTCAAAAAAATCCTGAATTTGCCTCATGAACCGTAAATTTTCGCGCGAAAAAAATATAAAAATTCGTTATAGGCGGGATTTTGTACAGAATAAACTTCCTTTCGGAATATAAAGTTTTGTCTTTGCGGAGCGAAAGAATTTATTTTTCTTCGCCGACGATCCGAGGGAAAACGATGGGACGTCCCGCCCGTTTTATCCTTGCCGCCCTGTTCGCTTTTTTCCAGCGGGGAAGAAAAGACGAAACTTAAAAACAATTGCGCGTAATGAAACCTTTCGGCTCGCGCTGTGTTTTTTGACGAAGGACGGCGCACGTTGTTTTTGTCGCCGCGGGGCGGCGCGCGGGCGATAAAATCGAAATTCGTTTTCCTTTTTGTTGCAAACCGCTTTGACTTATGGTATAATGTTAAATATTCTGAGTATATTATCGTTTAATCGACGGAGGAAAGAAATATGGCAGAAGAAGTCATTTTGACAAAAGAAGGTCTGGAAGAACTTGAAAAACGGCTGGAATACCTGAAAGTTCAAAAGCGCGCTGAGATCACCGAGCGCATCAAGATCGCGCGTGAATTCGGCGACCTTTCGGAAAACGCAGAATACGACGCGGCGAAGAACGAACAGGCGATGATCGAGGGCGAAATTCTCGAAATCGAAGAAAAATTAAAACACGTCGTCGTCATCAAGGGCGCAAAGAAGGGTACCGTTTCGCTGGGATCCAAAGTGGAACTTTACGACCGCGGCTACGACGAAACCTGTATATACGAAATCGTCGGCACGACGGAAGCCGATCTCGACGCGGGCAGGATCAGCAACGAATCGCCCATCGGCAACGCGCTTCTCGGCAGAAAGGCGGGCGACGTGGTGGAAGTAGCCGTTCCGGAGGGTACGGCGGTTTTGGAAATCAGAAAAGTTTATTGATAATCTTTCGGGAGTGAATCGTATGCAAAAGGAAAACGGCGTAAACACGCAGGTGCAGGCGGAACAGGATCTTAACGAGATCATGAAGGTCAGAAGGGAAAAACTCGCCGCGTTGCAAAGCGCGGGCAAGGACCCGTATGAAAAGGTGAAGTATCCGCGCACGCATCTCAGCGAGGACATCAAGGCGAATTACGACGCGCTGGAAAATACCGAAGTGGCGATCGCGGGCAGGCTGATGAGCAAACGGCTCATGGGAAAGGCGGCGTTCGCGCATATTTTGGACGGAAAAGGGCAGATACAGGTCTATCTTTCCGTCAACGATCTCGGCGATTCCTATGCGGAATTCAAAGACTACGATATCGGCGATATCGTTGGAATCAAAGGCAAAGTGTTTAAAACGCGCACGGGAGAGATCTCCGTGCACGCGCAGGAAATCGAACTTTTATCCAAATCGCTTCTGCCTCTTCCGGAAAAATATCACGGGCTTAAAGATACCGATATGCGTTACCGCCAGCGGTACGTCGATTTAATCGTCAACCCGGAAGTCAAAAACACGTTCGTCGTGCGTTCGAAGATCATTTCGGAAATCAGAAATTATCTCGACAACCTCGGCTATCTCGAAGTGGATACGCCCGTGCTTCACACTTTGGAAATCGGCGCGGCGGCAAGACCGTTCAAAACGCACCATAACGCCCTCGATATCGATATGTATCTGCGTATCGAAACGGAGCTTTATCTGAAGCGGCTGATCGTCGGCGGGTTCGAAAAAGTGTACGAAGTGGGCAGGATTTTCCGCAACGAAGGCATGGACACTTCGCACAATCCGGAATTTACTTCCATCGAAATGTATCAGGCGTACAGCGATTATAAGGACATGATGAACCTGATTGAAAATATGTACAAGCACCTTGCGGAAAAGATCTGCGGCGGCGATGTCATCACCTATCAGGGCGAAGAGATCGCCATCGGCAAGCCGTGGGCGCGCATGACGATGGTGGAAGCCGTCAAAAAGTATGCCGGGGCGGATTATAACGACTGGAAGAGCGACGAAGAGGCCCGCGCTGCCGCCAAGGCGATGAACGTGCCCGTGGAAGAAGGCGAAAAGGCGACAAAAGGAAACGTGCTCATCGCGTTTTTCGATAAATTTGTGGAAGAAAAGCTCGTTCAGCCGACCATTATTTACGATTATCCCGTGGAAAATTCGCCGCTCGCCAAGCGCAAGGCGGATAATCCCGCGTTTACCGAACGGTTCGAATATTTTATGTACGCGAGGGAAATGGGCAACGCCTTTTCCGAGCTGAACGATCCTATCGATCAGCGCGCGCGCTTTGAAAAGCAGGTCGCCGCAAAGCGGGCGACGGGCGCAAATGCGGAAGTGGACGAAGATTTCATCACCGCGCTGGAATACGGCATGCCGCCGACAGGCGGTCTGGGCCTGGGACTCGACAGGCTGGTCATGCTTTTGACCGACAGCCCGTCGATCAGGGACGTGATGTTGTTCCCGACCATGAAACCCAGAAAATAATTTCTATCAGGACGGAAAATGGACGCAAGAATCACAAAGAGAAGACTGTCCGAAATGTTGCAGTACGACTGGATCAAGATCATCGGCGTCATCGTGGCGGCGATTCTCATCTGGGAACTCATTTTCACAATGACGGCCGTGCGCGTATCCAACGGGCAGAATTTTAAAATTTACTATTATCCGACGTTATCTACCAACGGTACGACGGAGCTTTACGATTTTCTCGCGGAGGACGCGGGGCTTTCTTACGACGTCTTGGAATACAATATCGAAACGCTGGACGCGACGTACGGGGATACCATTTTAGGCTTGCGCCTCACGACGGGTGAAGGCGACATCATCATGATCGACAACGAGATCACCCATTCCGAAGCGGAGGAGCACAAGGACGATCCGCTGTACGATTCTTCCAACTTCTATCAGATGGTGGACGGTTATAACATGTATTCTTACGACGTGCTTTTAAGCGACGCGAAGGAGTATATCGGCTCGTTCATGGAAAACGGGTACGTCGAAAACGGCGCGCTCGTGGAAGAAAAGGTAAAGGAAAACTTTTTGAAGCGCATGAAGCGGGATAACCGTTTCCGTTCTGCCGAAAACAAGGAAAAGGGATTAAAGCAGGAGCTCGAACGTCTGGAGACGCTGAAAGCGGCGGTCGCGGATTTCGACCGCCTGTATACGGAATATAAAGACAGCGGACTTTTCTATCGTTACGTGAAGTACCAAATGACGGTTTATACCTCCGAAGATGTGGACGACGATTACAAGGCGGCTTACGAAAAGCAACTGGAAAAAGGCGCTTTGCCGTACGCGATCAACGCGGGATACCTCGACGAATATAAAAAGGATAACAAGTCGGTTTCCAACGTCGTCAGCATGGCGCAGGGCGACAACGAAGGTACGGCGAAAAATACCGCCGTCATGGTATTCGATTTCAAAGAACAACAGCCCGATCTGCAATACGAAACCGTCGTCTTTCTGACGAACTTCATCAAAACATATACTACGTTGCTCGATTAAAAGGTAGGCGTTATGGAAAGAAAGGGAATAGAATACACGCTCAGGGAATATGCAAAACTGCATCCTTTGCGTTTTCATATGCCGGGGCATAAGGCGAATAAGGAATTTTTAAAACACTTTCCCGGGGCGGAAGCGGATATTACCGAGCTTTCGTTTTCGGACAGCCTGCAACATCCTTCGGGAATCATCAAGGAAGCGGAAGACAGAGTGCGAGACATTCTCGGCGCGAAAAAGACGTATTTTCTCACCGACGGCTCCACGTGTGGCGTGCTTTCCATGCTGTACGCGGTGCGCGAATTCGGCAAGAAAATCATCGTCAACCGCAACGCGCACCAAAGCGTGTTCAATGCCTGCAAGATCTTCGGGATAGAACCCGTTATCCTCAATCAGAACGTAAAAAACGGGCTGATGATGCCGCCCACTGCCGACGAGTTGGAAAAGACGCTGGACGATACTCCCGACGCCATCGGATTTTTACTGACGTACCCCGATTATTACGGTCTTACCTTCGATATCGCGCGCGCAAAAGAGCTTGCGGAATCGAAGAATAAATTGCTGCTCATCGACGGAGCGCACGGCGGACATCTGCGTTTTGCCGCCATGCCCGCCTATTGCGGCGATTATGCCGATATCTGGGTGGACGGCGTACATAAAACCTTGCCGTGCCTCACGCAGGCTGCGCTTTTGAATGTGGGCAATAAGGGGTTGATCGCGAAGGTGACCAACGCCGTGAATATGTTCCGCACCACCAGCCCCAATTACGAGATCATGGCTTCCATCGATTACGGCGAAAGTTTTATGGCGGAAAACGGCAGGGAGCTTCTGAGCAAGCTGCGCGTGGAAGTCGCGGCGCTCCGCACGCGGCTGGAAGCTAAGGGGTACGGTTGTCTGAAGGACGCCGACTCCATCAAGCTTGCGGTGGACTTCAAACCGACGGGCATTTCGCCTTATAAGGCGGAGCGCATATTGAACCGTCACAACATCTTTGCGGAGATGAACGACGGAAGGTATCTTCTCTTTTTGTTCGGTCCGACGACCGACAAGCATTCGCTCGACGTTTTGGAAGCGCAGCTCAAAAGGCTGCTTCTCAGAGAAGATCTTAAAAACACATTCGTTTCCCGTGCGGACGTGCGTTTCGGCGCGCGCAAGATGCCGTATCTCAAAGCCAACGTTTTCAGCAGAAAAGAAAGCGTGGAGCTCAAAGAATCCGCGGGCAAGATCCTGGCGGAAAACGTCGGGGTGTTTCCGCCGTGTTTCCCGCTTTGCATGGCGGGAGAAGAGATGACGCCGGATATCATTTCCATTCTTTCGGAGGCGAAAAACACCTTCGGTATCATCAACAACAAAGTCAAAGTGGTAAAAGGGCAGGCAGATAAATGAAGGGCAAATTTATAACGTTCGAAGGGTGCGAAGGCGTGGGAAAATCCCGTCAGATCGCATACGTCAGGGAGTTTTTGCAAAATCGCGGCGTGCCGTTTATCTTAACGCGCGAACCGGGCGGCCCGAAAATTTCCGAAAAGATCAGAGAAATCATTCTCGACGCGGAAAATAAAGACATGAGCGACGAATGCGAGGCGCTTTTATACGCCGCCGCGCGCGTGCAACATATCAAAGAGGTCATCGCGCCCGCGCTCGAAGCGGGCAAAATCGTCCTTTGCGACAGATATATCGATTCTTCCTTCGCCTATCAGGCGTACGCGCGGGGACTCGGCGAAAAGTTTATCAGGGAAATCAACGCTTATGCGATGAATTTTCTGCCCGATCTGACGCTGTTTTTGGATCTCGAACCGGAAGCGGCGTTTTTGAGAAAAGGCGGCGCGGACAAAAGCGACCGCGTGGAGCTTTGCGGGCTGGAATTTCATAAAAAGGTCTACGCGGGCTATCTCGCCGTGGCAAGGGAATTTCCCGACCGCATCGTAAAAATCGATTGCAGCGGGGAAAAACATCAGACGCGGGAAAAAATTCTCGCGGTATTGAAAGAGAGGATTTTCGATGGGATCTGATCGGCTTATCGAGCGGACAAACGCTTATAAGGTGGTGGAAAACGATAAAAAGCACGGGTTTTTCCACGCATATCTTTTGCTGAGCAAGGACGCAAAACGGCTCAGGGAGGACATGAAGACCTTTGCAAAGCTGATCATGTGCGAAAAGGGCGGTTGCGGGGAATGCCGCGTGTGCCGCCTTATCGATAAGGAAAATCATGCCGACGTGAAATTTTTACCCGAAAAAGGGGATAAAATCCTTACGGAGGATGTCAACGCCCTCATCGAGGAAAGTTACGTAAAACCCCTCGAGGAGGATAAAAAACTTTTTCTGATCGTCGGGGCGGACAAAATGCCCGCCGTGGCGCAGAACAAACTGTTGAAAACGCTGGAAGAGCCGCCTGCAAACGTAATCATCTTTCTCGGCGCGTCCAACGAATACGCGCTATTGCCCACGGTGCGCAGCCGCGTAAAGACGCTGAGCGTGCCGCTCTACGGAGAGCAGGAGCTTTACGACGCGCTTTTGCCGGAGTGTCCCGACGGGGAAAAACTCAGACTTGCCGTTTCCTGCGGGGACGGTACGATCGGGCGCGCAAAGGAGCTTTACGGGGATACGAAGCTCGAAAGTCTTTTCGATTTTACGGCGGAACTTTTGGTAAATATGAATTCCAGCAGGGACGTATTGGAATATTCCGCAAAGATCATGAAGATGCGCGAACACCTCGGCGACGTTTTCAATATCGCCGCGCTGTATTTCAGGGATATGCTCGCCGAAAGCGAGGGCGCAAAGGCGGATAACCCCGTGGCGCTTGAAAAGGTGCGCGGGGCAAGCGGATTTAACCGCGGCTCGCTGGTCTACGCTTTGGAAAAAACGGCGGAAGCCGTCAGGCGGGCGTCGTATAATGCGAATGAAACGATGCTTGCGGAATGGTGGTTGTTCGCAATTTTGGAGGGAAAACATATATGGCAAAAATCGTAGGCGTAAAATTTAAGAATACGTCTAAAATATATTACTTCGCGCCCACCGAAGCGGAGTACGAAGAAAATTCCGGCGTCGTCGTTGAAACGGCGAAGGGGCTGGAATACGGTACGGTGGTGTTCGGCGTGAAAGAAGTGGACGATAAGGAATGCGTGCTTCCGCTCAAACCCATCGTCAGAAAGGCGACCAAGCGCGATCTGGAAAACATCAGGCGCAACGAAGCGAAAGTGCCCGAAGCGCTTAAAATCGCCGAAGAAAAGGTGCAGAAACAAAATCTGAAAATGAAGCTCGTCGGTTGCGAATATTCCTTTGACGGCAAGAAGGTCATTTTTTATTTCACCGCCGACGGCAGAGTGGACTTTCGCGAACTCGTCAAGGATCTTGCGGCGGTGTTCCGCATCAGGATCGAATTGAGACAGGTGGGCATCCGCGACGAAACCAAACTCATCGGCGGGCTCGCGCCCTGCGGCAGGCCGTGTTGCTGCGGCAGTTGTATGCCCGATTTCAGAAAGGTGAGCATCAAAATGGCAAAAACGCAGGGGCTTTCGCTCAATCCGTCTAAAATCAGCGGGCTTTGCGGGCGGCTGATGTGCTGTCTGGAATACGAAAGCGAATATTACGGGGAAGCGTATAAAAAGATGCCGAAACTCGGCGGAAAGGTTACCACGCCCGAAGGCGAAGGCGTGGTCGTTTCCAATAATATGCTTAAATTTATTTCCAAAGTGAAGATCGTCAAAGGCGACGGCAGCGAAGTATATAAGGACTTTCCCGTAAGCGAACTTAAATTCAAGCGCCAGGGCGGCGTCGAAGTGGACGACAAGGAAATCGGCGAAGAGATCAAAGAAATTTTGGATTAATTTAAGGCGAATTGTTTACAAAGTCGCCGAATTGTGATAAACTGAAATCAATATAATTTATTTTAATCGGAGGTAACTATCATGGCTTATAAAATCAGCGACGAATGCATTTCCTGCGGCGCATGCGAAGCGACTTGCCCGGTCGGCGCGATCAGCGCGGGCGACACGCATTACCAGATCGACCCGGATACCTGCATTTCCTGCGGTTCCTGTGCGGAAGGCTGTCCTGTGGGCGCGATCAGCGAAGAATAAGAAAACACCGAAAGCGCGGCCTTGCCGCGCTTTTGTTTTGACAAAAAGTCCCGAAAAAAATCGGGACTTTTTTGTATGAAATCCGAAAAACGACTTTTCGATATGAAATAAAAATATCGGTAAAGCGAATTTTTTTGAAGAGAACCGAAAATAAGTCCTTTTCGGTTCTCTTCGCTTAGGCCCCGCAGGTGTATATTGCAGGAAAGGAAAAAAACTTTTATTTTGACGGTTATTAAGGAAAATTATCGAAAAATAAGTTACAGCTCGGCTTAATTTTCGGTAAAAAGAATATCCTTCCATGGGCAGATGAATGAGTGGCGATTACAGATGACGAATTTAATATTGTAAGTTAGTATATTCGGAAAAATGCCCGCCGCGCCGAAAAGCAGGCATGGTTTTTAATGAGAGAAAAGACAAAGGAAATAATATCTGAACGGGCGAGAACGATAGATTTTACTTTTTACGGACGATATTCAATAGCAGAAAGGCAAGGGACTGCGGTAAACTTACCGCAGTCCCTTGCCTTTCTGCATTAATAATATATAATAATTTATGTTCTGAAATGCTGCCTTTTGTTTCCGTTTGCCGCGGAAAAGCGTTCAAAAGCTCAAAAAGAAAAAAAATTGCAAATAAATAATAAAACAATAAAAATATTTTCAAAAAGATATTGACATCCTATTATTAATGGTATATACTATGACTGAAAATAATTTTTACATAAAAAGATATGTCTGAAATTTTTTTTCATACAGAAAGGAAGGTTATTCATGAAAAACCGTATACCCAGAGGATTAATCGTTTCTTGCCAGGCGGCGAAAGGGGAGCCGCTTTACGGTTGTGACGTCATGCATTATTTTGCGCGATGCGCGGTCGCGGGTGGCGCGGTGGCGATACGTGCGCTGGCGGACGAAATACCGAGCATAAAAAGAGAAGTCAACGTTCCCGTAATCGGATTGATAAAAAAGGATTATAAGGACAGCGAAGTATATATCACGCCGACAAAAGCGGAAATAGATTGTCTTTTGGAAACGGGGTGCGAAGTCATCGCTATGGATGCGACCGCGCGTTTCCGCCCCGGCGGAGAAACGTTGGAAGAACTCGTTTCCTATGTCCGGTCAAAAAATCGGGACATGGCGCTGATGGCGGATATCGATAATTACGAAAACGCGATGGCGGCGGAAGCGCTGGGGTTCGATTATGTTTCCACTACGCTTCGCGGGTTTACGATAGAAACGAAGGATCGGCAGATCCCCGATTTTTCCTTTATCGAAAAGCTGATTAAGGATTGCAAAGCGAACGTCATAGTGGAGGGCGGCATCTGGGAAAGAGAGCAACTCGAAAAAATTTCGGCTTTTAATCCTTACGGAGTAGTTATCGGAACGTCGATCACCCGTCCTAAGGACATTACGCGGCGCTTTGCGCAGGCGTTGCATCTGAAATGAAAAATTTTTGCGACGTATAAAGAGCGTTCGGAATAAAAAATTTTCGCCGTACCGAACGGAAAATACAGGAATAGGCAATGGCGGATAAGCAGAAATTCCGCTGAAAAAGGAGAAAGCGCTGCGAGCGCCGAGGAGAACAGAATGCGTAAAATCGTGTATTTGCCTTTGGACGAAAGGCCGTGCAATTCGAAATTTCCCGAAAAGTTGTTGCAAGGGAACGAAGAATTTACGTTGGTGAGTGCGCCGCGAGAGATACTCGGCGATAAAAAAACGCCCGCGTCGTATGAAAAAATCAAAGAATTTTTGTTGAAAGAGACGAAAGACGCCGATTGTCTGGTCCTTTCTGTGGATACGCTTTTATACGGCGGAATCGTGCCGAGCCGACTGCACAATTATAAGGCGGAAGAACTCAAAGGGCGGCTGAATTTAATAAGAGAATTGCGTGCGCAGAACGAAAAGATGGTCGTTTATGCGTTCCATCTGTTGATGAGATGCCCGCAATATTCCAGCGACGACGAGGAGCCCGATTATTACGGTATTTGCGGCAGGGAAATTTTTCTGGTGGGGGAAGCGCGTGACAGGCGCGAGTTATCCCTTCCGTACGATGCGGAACAGCTTGCGGAAAACGAAAAGAAAGTCGCGCCGTATCTCGGCGATTATCTCGCCCGCCGTGCCGTCAATTTGCAGTTGGACTTTGCCAGTGTGGACATGGCGGGAAAAGAAATCGATTATCTCGTGCTTCCGCAGGATGATTCCAGCGTATACGGATTCATCGCGCAGGATCAGCGCAAGATCCGCGCATACGTAAAGGAAACGCGCAAGCAGAACGTGACGGCGATCTATCCCGGTTGCGATGAAACGGGCATGACGCTCGTTGCAAGATATATCAATTCCGTTAAAGGCGCGCCGCGGGTGCGCCTGCGTTGGGCAAGTTCTTTCGGACCCGCGGTAATCCCCCTTTACGAAGACAGACCCGTGGGAGAAACGGTCAAATATCAGCTGACCGCGGCGGGGTGCGTGCTGGACGATGACGCGGACTTCACGCTGTTTATCAACGTGCCTTCGAAGGATATGGTTAGCGCAAACGCTTCGGGGACGTTCCGCTCCTACGAAGTGGAGCGGTGTCTCATCGAATTTACGCAGAATATCGAATACCGGCTGAATAAAGGAGAAAACGTCGCCGTAGCGGATATCGCTTACGTCAACGGCGGCGACACTGAGCTGGTGGGGATGTTGGAAGAAAAGAATTGCCTGATGCGCCTTGCGGCGTATGCGGGCTGGAATACCAGTTCCAATACGTTGGGCACGGCGATCTTCCAGGCTTCGATTTTCACGCATTTCGGCAAAACGGAAGCGCACGAGCGTTTCCTTGCGCTGCGGTATTATGAGGACGTGGGTTACTGTTCCCGAATCCGCAAACAGATTTGCGAAGAATTTCTCCCCGGCATAGGGCTGAATTATTTCGATGCCGGCGGAAAAGAAGGCGCAGTGGCCGACAAAGTAAAAGAGGAGTTAAACGGTTATATAGGTTCGTTGCTTCCGAGCGTGGCTTCCCGTTACAAAGTGGGAAAAGCGGTGCAGCCGTGGGCGCGAATGTTTGAAACGGACCTCGATATTATCAAGATAAGGAGAGAATCATGCAAACGGTAAAAAGAAAAGTGATGTTGTTGCTGCTTTCCGTCATGCTGACGGCTTCCTGTGCGGGGTTGCTGTCGTCCTTCCGTCCCAAGGAAGTTTTTGCGGCGGACGCCACGTTTACCCTGAACGGATCTTCGCACGTGATCAATACCACGGATCCGTGGGAGATCAGTGAAGGCGAGTCTTCCTGGGGTATTCTGAAGATCAATTCTTTCCGCGCGGATGCGGAGGGATATTCCGGCGGCATCGTGTACACCACAAAATGGCTTTATTCGCACACGCCCGTAAGGGAAAACGCTTATGAATATGCGTTTGAATATTCCGGGAACAGATATGTGCTCAGCGAAAAAAACAGAGGCGGAAATACGTATATTCCCGTCAACGGGCTGGTCATTTCTCTGACGGAAAACGATGCGAAGTGGGAGTCTGCGGAAATCGGCACGGCATTGCAGAAAAACGTTTATTTCCCCGACTATGCCGGTGCGGTGGAGATATACGGCACAGGCACCAGCGACATGGTTGCGGATAAGACCATACGTATCGGAATCGATAAGGTAAACGGCAGAAGAGACGAAAGCGAAGCCGTTTACTATAACAGCGAATGGGGAACGCAGACCCAGCAGAACGAATTCGGTGCGGAAATCCTGTGCTCTTTGCAGGAAGACGGAAGCTTTAAGATTATGGAAGTCCGCAACGTCCGCGACATGAATATGTCCGAAATCGGTTCGCGCGATTTTGTTTTGAGTATTCACGGTTCCCGCCGCGTACTGCTCGGAAACGATCTCGTTTCCCGCGTGGGGGATAAAGTGGAGCTTGTCGGCATGAAGTTCGTCGATCTGAATAAATCCGCTTCGCTCAAGCTTACGGCAAAAAATCCGACGAAGCCCATAAAGGATACCGATCTCGACGATCTCAACGGAAATCTTCCGTTCCCGGGATACCGCGCGGAAAATTATTTCATGTATTACGATGCAAATTACGATAAATCGGGCAATCCCGCCAGCGCGAAATTCGCCAACTTCACGGGGTGCAACGAATGGGGATACGAGATCCTCGTCCGCAAGACGAGCAGCGGGGACGCTTACCCCATCGAAGGCGTTATCGAATCGCATGCAAAACAGGTCGATAATCTGTTAAGCGACGGAGAGTCCTTTATTTTATCGGGTAACGGGTCGGCGGAAACCTACCTTACGGCGAACGCGCTCAACGGCGCGCGCGTTACGGTGGCGGAAGACGGCACGGTCACCATCACCACAACCCCCGATTCCTATGTCACGACGGCCGTCAACCGTTACGATACGGTCAATTCAAAACTGCAGTCCGCAATCGACGCAAAATACAAGTTGAACGAAAACGTAGAAGAGCTGTGGGCGGAGTACACGAATACCGCCGACGCCCTCATCGGAGAAGCTTCCGACGGCGAAGCGGTAGAAACGCTTTACGGATATGCGAAGAAGATCGCCCGTCAGGAAGAAGAGGGGATCATCGATAACGTGACGCTTGCCGATTTTTACGGGAATTATCTGGAAGTGTTGAACCTTTGCTACGGAATCGAAAGCCTGTCCTATCAGGCTCCCGCGGTGATGAGCATTGCGGCATGGCACCGCCCCGTCATCGGTAAGGAAACAAGTGTGGAAGGTATCCGCGAAACGCTGGAACTCTTCAAGAAAGTCAATTTCAATACCGTCTATCTGGAAACGTTCTGGAACGGATATTCGATGTCGTCGGATTCCGAATATGTCGATTATCATATCGAATTCAAGGATTGCGACTACAGTCCGTATAAAGATTATCTGAGCGCCTTTATCGGCGAAGCGCACAAGCTCGGTATCGAAGTCCATGCCTGGGTGGAGGACTTCTTCGTCGGGTATGAAGGGTATGCGGAATCCAATATTCTGACGGGAAAACTTCCCAACAGCAACGAACTCGCGCCCGATGCGGCTGAGCGGAGCGGCTGGGTCATTACGGACTATCAGGGTAATCAATATACGCAGTTTGAGGGTGGTAAATATAAATTCATCGATCCGTCCAATCCCGATGTCAGGGCGTTTTTGGTAGGTTATTATAAGGAACTGCTTACAAAATACGATCTCGACGGCATCAACCTCGATTATATCCGTTATCCGGTTCAGAACGGTTACGGCTACAGCGCGGATAATCAGAACGTCCCTTACGATCACGGCTATTCGGAATTTGCCGCCAAGAAGTTCCTCGCGGAACAGGGGTATGCCGAAAATCAGCAGACGCTTGCAAAGCTGAAGCGCGACCTTAATAAAGGCACGAGTTTCGTGTGGGAAAAACTTTATTCCGCGTGGACGGAGTTCAAAGTCCGCCAGATCAACGAGTTTGTGAAGGAAATTTACGATATGGTAAAAGAATTGGAGACGTTGCGCGGCGGTGCGGCGGAAACGTATTCCAATACCGACATCATTATTTCCACTTCGGTATTCCCCGACAGCGACGTCGTCACGAAGAAATGTCAGGATTGGGAATACTGGTTCAAACAGGGATGGATAGAAGTCGCCACGCCGATGGCGTATTATGAAAACGCAAACACCGTTACGCAGAAAATTGCGGCGATGATTGCAAAACTCGACAATATCAGCTATAATTACGGCGGCATTGCGCCCTACTTCATGGGGTTGAATCCTTATGAAGAAGTTGTGCAGGCGGTCGCCGCGCTGAGCGGCGGTTCCTTCGGGACGGTTATCTTCGATTCCAAAACCATCATGAACAGTCCGGAGGCGGTGGAATATCTTTCGAACGGCATTTACGGAAACGCCGCAATTCTGCCGCATAAGAGCATCGATAAGCTTCTTGCGGCGTTTGCGGAAGAAATGAAGTCGAGAAAGGAACTTTATTCTATCGAAGGGGATAAGGCAACTTTGTGGGATGAAGCGCTCGACGCATTGAAGGCTATGCCCTTTGGCACTGCGGAAGAAATCATGGCGATCCGTGCGGAAGTTTATCGCATTCAGACCAACGCGCGCGATTATGCCTCGGGATATGCGATCACGCGTATTGCGGAGGAAATGGAAAATCTCAACAACGTGCTGGACGTCAAACTTTCGCGCTATTATATCGAAAGCGGGGAATGGGTTCCCGCAGACGGACTGCGGCCCGATCAGGTCGCGCCGGATACCGATCCTTCGCCCGATCCGGATCCCGGTACGGATACGCCTTCGATGCCCGCTCCCGAAAAGGGAGGATGCAAGGGGTGCAACTCTTCGGCGGAATTCGCTTCGGCGGCGATGGCCGTAATCTTGAGCGGAATCGCTCTCGCGCTTTTGAACAGACGCGCGAAAAGAGCGGATAAAGCAAATAAAAAATGAAAATTTAAACAGGGGAGGCAAAATATGAGCAAACAAAAAAAGATGAAATTCTGGGCAGTTTTGTGTCTGGGCGTAATCCTCGCTTTCAGCAGCGCGATGCTCGTCGCATGCAAAAAGAAAGAGGAAAAGCCCCAAACGGTCACTTATGAAGTGACTTTCGATTCGCAGGGCGGATCCGCCGTGGCGAAACAGACGGTAGAAAAGGGCGGAAAGGTGGAAAAACCCGCCGATCCCACGTATGCAAAGCACGAGTTTGTCGCCTGGTACAAGGAAAGCGCGTGCACGAATGAATGGAAATTCGACACCGATACGGTAAACTCCGATACGACGCTCTATGCGAAATGGCAGGAAGTTGCGGGCGAAATCGTATGGGAAGTCGGCGAAATGCCCGTCATTTATTCCGATGCGGCGCTCTATAACAAGACCCGTGCGGGCGAAGACATTTTCACTAACCTTTTGAGTAATGTCGTCGTGGCAACCGAGGACGGCGAACCCTTGCAGACCATCGTTTACGATATCGGAGGGCTTGCCAGAAACGAGGAAACGGGTCTCATAGAAGCAAAAGATTATACGATCACCTATCAGGCGCAGAACAGCATGGGCGACGTTCTCGAAAAGGAAGTTACGCTCACGGTAGTCGACGCTTCCAAAACGAATTACTATGTGGAATTCAAAACCGCGCGCGGCGGAAAGGGCATGGAAGAAGTCGTCGGTACGCGTATCCGCGTGGCGGAAGACATGTATTTCGAATCGACTGCGGAAGGCGAACTGCCGGATGCGCTTAAAAATCCCAACGCAGAAGGCAAAATCCGCGATTACGACGATCCGTTCTTACTGAAAAACGTTTCGGAAAATCCCATGACGGTCAATCTGCAGGATACCGCAGCCACCTATCTCGTCTTTGAAAAAGGCGGCAAGGTAGTCTGGGGATACGAAGGCGTCATGGCGTATACGATGGACGAAAACAATATGTTCCCGACGCGTTTGGAAGTTCCCACGACGTTTGAAATTCCCGTCGGCGGATATGCGCTTGTGGTAGGATATACCCAAAACGGCAACTGGTATGCTTATTCCGTGGACGGCAAAGCCGTTGCGGCGGGCGATTACTGGGGCGATAAAGATATCGGCAACATGTGGGATATCGACGGACGCCAGATGACTTATATGGACGGCATGTACCGTTACGGCAACATGGTCCGCATCACGAAGGGCGGCGAAGTTATTACCGACGCTTATGTAAATCAGCTGCCGTATATCATGAAGGGTACGGAAGATTACGAGGTCGTGCAGAATACGGCACTCACCAAGGAAGATCTTCTGAAAGACGTACAATTCTACGATGACAACGGAACGTTTGCGCCTGACGTTTTGATCGGCTCGGACATGATCGAAGTGGACGACGTTTCGTTTAACGCCGTCAACACCGCGCAGATAGGGGAATATACCGTGAAGTATATCGTTACCGACGCGACGGACAGCACGCTGAAAGCGGAGT
>CALVXL010000092.1 GCA_944369635.1 uncultured Clostridia bacterium | reverse complement strand
AAACCTCTTTTCACCTCGATCCCCACTTCCAAAACCGCGCCGCCGATCACGCTTTTCCGATAGGAAAAACCGCACTCCTTTTCAGATAGCGCACACACTTTTTCCCGATCAGTTCTAACAAAGGCGATTACGTCCTTCATCTCCCGCCCGAACGCCCCCGTGTTCATCACGACAAGCCCGCCCGCGCTGGCAGGGATTCCGCACAGAAACTCCGCTCCGCCGAGATCGTTTTCGCGGCAGAATGCCAGAATTTTCGCAACGCTCGCTCCGCATTGCATATAAAGAATCCCGTTTGCGTAAGAGATTCGATTCAAATTTTCGGTGGAGATGACAAACCCTTTTACGCCCTTGTCCGAAAAGACCACGTTCGAGCCTTTGCCCAGAATAAAGGCGTTTTCTTCTTCCTCTTTATAAAGCGCAATAAATTGTTCTTCCGTTTCGGGACGGGCGAAATATTGAGCGTTGCCGCCTGCGCCTACGGTGGTGAGCGGCGCGAGCGGAACGTCGCGTTCCCACCCGTGAACCGCGCCGAAAAGAAAACAGCCGTCTTTTTGCATATCTCTCCTTATAATATTTTACACTACTTTTTGAAAATTAACAAGAAATTACCGAAGCAAATTTTTTAATTTTTTTAAAGCGCTTTCGTCGCCCTTTACGGCGAGCAACGCGTTTTCGGAAAATTCCTCCATCACCGCCCGCGGCGTGAAAAGCGAACACGCGCGGCTTTCCCCCGCCGCGCCCTGCATTGCCGAAAGTCCGTAAAGTTCGTAGGAAAGCGTCATATACGGCGAAAACATCCCTAAATTTGCGACTTTTTTCTGTACCTCCTCGCTGAGAACGTATGCGATGAATTTTTCCGCATACGCCTTTTTTTCCGCAGTTTCGGCGGTGACGGAAATATACTGATAAAGGTCGTTATATGCTTTTAAGGGCGTAATGACGGCCTCCATCTGGCGAACGTTCAGGCGGTTGACGTCCCGCTGTGTGCCGACGAGGATATCCGCGTTTCCGCTGACAAATTCATAATACGCGTCGAGCGGCGCTTTTTCCTTATAATCTTCCAAGGTATATCCGTCCAGCGCGAGCGCGGCGTACGGCTGCGTATACGCCCCTTTGGAGATGACGGCGTTTTTCAGCGCCTTGCTTTCCCCTAATTCCGATTTCGACAAGATGACGTAACCGCCTTTGCACCAGGGCAGAGCGTAAACGTCGCCGTCGAGTTCTCCGTATGCGCAGCGCCTATCGCTCCTGATCGGGGAATAGCCGCTTATTTCCACGCCGTAGCCGAAGGAAACCATGTCGGGCTTTTCCCCCGCGGCAAATTTTTCGTTGGCGTTTTCCGCCGTCATGGGCGTTACCATCACAAAAACGCCCTCGTGCTTTTTTTCGAACGCCGCCGCGCGCGCAAGCAGAAATTCCGCGCGCGAACCCGTGCCGCCTTCGAAACTGTCGATATGCCACAGATTCAGAATGCCCTTGTATTCCGCCGCGCCCGCCAGTTTTCTATCGCTTTCGCCGATACGGCCTAGCCCGAACGCAAAGGAAAATATTACGATCGCCGCGCTTAAAATACACAGCGCCCCGCGGGAAATAATTTTCTTTTTATCGAGCTTCTTTCTTTCCTTCGCTTTCTTGTTTTTGCCTGTTTTTCCGTCCGCCTCCTCTCTGCCCGCGGCAAAGAGGTTGATTTCCTTCTTTTTCATACCTATATTATATTTTCCGCTCCCGCGGAAAATGCCGCCTTAAGGGCATTGCCGTAAATTATGATTTAAAAATAAAAATCGCAACTGACGAAAAAACATAAAAAAATATATGTTTATATTGCGCATACGTATGAAAACGAGCCCCCGAAATCATACATATGCGCATACATTTCAGCTAAACGCCTGCGCATACGCGCCTTTCGGCGCGCTGAGAAAGAGATGCTTTCGGCGGTAAACGCCCTTTCCTCCGAAAAACGAAAGAACGGCATAAGAAAACCGCCGCGCGGGAGTTCCCGCGCGGCGGTTTTCTTTCGTAAGCGCTTTGTCTTACGTTTTTCTTATGGTTTTCTCATCGGTAAAAAATCTATGTTCGATTTTTCCTTTGTAGACTTTTTAAGCGATTTCCTTTTTCACGAGTTTGGGCTTTACGCCGAATTTGACCACGTCCCCGTCGATAATGACTTTATCGAGATTGGCTTCCGACGGAATTTCGTACATGGTATCGAGCATGAGGTTTTCCAAAATGGTCCGAAGCCCCCTCGCCCCCGTTTTGAGCGCGATCGCCTTTTTGGCGATTTCCAGCACGCCGTCGCTGGTGATTTCCAGATTGACGTTATCCATGCCGAACAGTTTTTTGTACTGTTTTACGAGCGCGTTTTTCGGCTCGGTGAGGATATTGACCAGCGCCTTTTCGTCCAGCGGGTTAAGCCCCACGGTGATGGGCACTCTGCCGACGAACTCGGGAATAAGCCCGAATTTGATGAGATCCTGCGGCTGAATTTCGTTGACGAACTCGAAATTATCCTCCTGACTGTTCACGACCTTGCCGCCGAAGCCCAGCGAAGAATTTTCGATACGCTTTTGCACGATCTTATCGAGCCCCACAAACGCGCCGCCGCAGATGAACAAAATGTTCGTGGTGTCTATGCGGATGCATTCCTGCTGCGGGTGCTTTCTGCCGCCCTGCGGGGGAACGCTCGCCACGGTGCTTTCGATGATTTTCAAAAGCGCCTGCTGTACACCCTCGCCCGAAACGTCGCGGGTGATGGAGACGTTTTCGCTCTTGCGCGCGATCTTATCGATTTCGTCGATATACACGATGCCGCGCTGCGCGCGTTCCACGTCGTAATCGGCGTTCTGAATGAGTTTGAGCAGAATATTTTCCACGTCCTCGCCGACGTACCCCGCTTCGGTGAGCGTGGTCGCGTCCGCAACGGCGAACGGCACGTCCAGAATCTTTGCGAGCGTGCGCGCCAGAAGCGTTTTTCCGCTGCCCGTAGGTCCTAAAAGCAGGACGTTGCTCTTTTCGAGTTCCACGCCGTCCTGATTGTCGGGCGCGGCGTTGATGCGCTTATAATGGTTGTAAACGGCGACGGACAACACGCGCTTCGCTCGGTCCTGCCCGATGATATAATCGTCAAGCCTTGCCTTGATTTCGGCAGGTTTAAGCAGTTTTACCTGTGCCCCCGTTTTCGTTCTCGCGCGGGCGTCCAGAATCTGCTCGCGGCAGCTTTCCACGCACTCGTCGCAAATGCATATGCCGTTCGGGCCGACGATCAGTTCCCTCACCTTTTCCTTCGGTCTGCCGCAGAACGAACAATAACTTTCCTTTTCTTTCATTGAATTCTCCTCTTCGGCGGAAAGTTACGGGCGCTTGTAAAAGATTTCGTCAACCAGCCCGTATTCCTTGGCTTCCTCCGCCGATAAGTAATTGTCCCTGTCGGTATCCCGTTCGATAACTTCGTAGGGTTTGCCGGTGTTTTGAGACAATATGGTGTTTAATTTTTGTTTTGTTTTCAGAATATGATCCGCCATGATCTTGATATCGCTTGCCTGTCCCTGTGCGCCGCCCAAAGGCTGATGGATCATGACCTCGCTGTTGGGCAAAGCGAAACGCTTTCCCTTTGTGCCGCTGGAAAGCAGGAACGCCCCCATGCTGGCGGCAAGGCCGATGCAGATGGTCTGCACGTCGCACTTGATGTAATTCATCGTATCGTAGATGGCAAGCCCCGCCGAAACGCTTCCGCCCGGCGAATTGATGTAAAGGCAGATATCCTTACCCGGATCCTTTCCTTCGAGATAAATGAGTTCGGCAACCACCGTGTCGGCAACGGCATCGTTGATCTCGCCCGTCAAAAATATAATCCTGTCCTCCAAAAGCCGCGAATAAATATCGTAACTTCTTTCGCCTTTGCCTGTCTGTTCCACTACGTAAGGAATAACGGTGTTTCTTTCCATTTTTTACCCCTC
>CALVXL010000091.1 GCA_944369635.1 uncultured Clostridia bacterium | reverse complement strand
CCACTTCATCGACAAACGTTTCGTCGATTGCCGCTCCGAAAATAATGTTTGCGGAATAATCGATAACGCCCTGTACCAGCTTTGCCGCTTCGCTGACTTCTCCGAGAGACATATCCTTTCCGCCCGTAATATTCAAAATAACGCCTTTAGCGCCCTCGATGGTCGTTTCAAGCAACGGACTGGAAACAGCCTGTCTGACCGCTTCGATCATCTTATTTTCGCCCTTCGCCCTGCCGATACCCATATGCGCAAGACCCTGATTGCGCATAACGGTGGAAACATCCGCAAAGTCGAGATTAATGAGAGCGGGCGTAGCAATAAGATTTACAATACCGCTGATACCTTGTTTTAATACGTCATCCGCAACTTTGAACGCGTCGCCGAACGGCGTGGAGCCGGGCAAAACCTGCAACAACTTATCATTCGGTATTACTACCAGTGTGTCGACATATTTTCTTAGGTTGATAATGCCGTTTTTGGCGTTTTCCTCTCTCTTTCTTCCTTCGAAAGAAAACGGTTTAGTAACGACTGCCACCGTAAGAACGCCCATTTCCTTGGCGATTCTGGCAATGACAGGCGCCGCGCCCGTTCCCGTACCGCCGCCCATTCCCGCAGCGATAAAAAGAAGATCCGTCCCCTTGATCAGTTCGGTAAGTTCGTCCTTATTTTCTTCCGCCGCGCGTTCGCCGATTTCGGGATTCGCCCCGGCACCGAGACCTTTGGTCAGACTGGCGCCGATCTGAATGCGTTTATCGGCTTTGGAAAGAAGCAATACCTGCTTGTCCGTATTGACAGAAATAAATTCTGCGCTTGCGAGATTGGAATCTATCATCGAATTGATGGCATTGTTTCCGCCACCGCCTACGCCGATTACTTTGATGACTGCGATATTCGTTTCTTCGCTGTTAAACATGTGTTAATCCTCCACCATTTTTGTTATTTGAATAATTTTTTGAAAAAACTCTGTTTTTTAACGGGCTGATTCAACGCGAGCCGCATAAGGGCCGCAAGCGAAGAATCCGTCGGTTTGTTCATGTTGGGCAACCTGGGTGCAAGAGTTTCCACCACCAAATTGAGTCGCTTGGAAATATGTTCTTTTGCCCCGCGTATAAAGCTTATGCCTCCGCCCGTAATCGAGAGCGGCACGTATTCGGGAATGACAAAACGACTGTCAGTCAGGCAATATTCTATATTTTCGCAAAGCTCGTCTAAACTTGCAAAAACGATTTCATTGACCTTTTCCGCAGGGAAAGTATATTCCTCGTCTCCGTCCACGATCTTATAAATTTCGTCGGCAGCGGAAAGACTTAAGTTGACTTTTCGCTTCAGCTTTTCAGCAATATCGGGATCGATCTTAAAAAACTCCGTGAACATAGCGGTGATATAACCGCCTCCGTACGGAAAACCTTTCTGATAAATAATCGCGTCGCCCTGCACTACGGACAAACTCGTCGTAATATAACCTATATCCGCAAGCACCGCCGTTCTGTCACGCGTTTCGGGAGCAAAAAGATACAGCGCTTCCGCCAACGGTCCCGAAACGAATTCCACCTTTGCCACTCCGCATTTTTTTAAAAATGACGAAATCGTATCCGTAAAATATTTGTCGCAAAGCACATAGGAAAGCGTACCCCGAAGCAGTTTTGTGTTTTCTCCGACAGGATCCGCCGTGCGGCGCATATCGTCGAGCGTAAACGCCACGCCGGAACGGTTGATAATGCAATATTTTTGAGATTTTAACGTATAACCCGTATCATAAAGTTCGTTGAGTTCCGCTTCCGTGATTTTTCGGCTCTTATTAAAAGCGATCTGATGTTCTTTCAAGATAACGGTAGTAAACTCTCCCGGCACGCCGACGTAAACCGTTTCCGCAATGTCCTTATTGCCGTAACGCACCTGTTTCAGGCACGTTCTCAAAACGCCCTCGAGTTCCGTTCTGTCGAAAAATTCCCCTTCGGAAAATCCCGCGTAATACTGTCTGGAAAATCCCTTGATCACAAACGTATCGTTCAGGCCGCGTTCCACCGACGCCGCGGTAATCCCCGACGAACCGATATCGATGACCGTAACCGTGTTTTTTTGCATTGTTCTTCTCCCGTATACATCGAGGCGGGCTCAAGCATCGTGACTTGTCCAGGTAGCTTTTATTTCCCCCTCGTCCGTTTTATAAACCAGAATGTCGTCCGTACTTTTCAGATAATCGTCCGCATTGTCATAAGCCTGCATTGCGTTTTCCATTTTTTTCAGTCCTTCGTCAAGCGCTTTCATGACCGTGATGTCCACGCCCGTGCGCATATGAAAAACAACGTCGCTCTTTTCCAACCCGTACTCTATTTCTATCCCTTCGATGTTATTTGTATACAAACCGACCGCGCTCATTTCATAAACGACCTTTATCAATTCGCTTTCCTCAACCGACAGCATATTGCCGACAACAGAGGATTTTACGCTAACGCCCGAAAGATTTATCAGCTTGTCCCCGTACGAAACATCCTTTGCCAAAACAAATCCGGTATCGTCGAGAATATAAAAATGATCGTCTACGTTGAGTTTATAAATTTCCTGCCTTTCCTTTACGCTTACAGATAACGAAGAAGGATAAACTTTTTTAAGCTCCGTCACTTGCAGATAGGGATAATCCGCAAAAATTTCACTTATCTCCTCCGTTTTCAGAAAGAGCAGATTTTTATTCTTATAGACGTCGAGTCTGTTTTGTATTTCCTCCGAATATTCCTTGCCGTAAACAACGGAAAACTTTACGTCCACCACCTTGAGCGAAAAAACCGAAAAGAACCCGAAAACCAGCACGGCAAGGAATATAAGAGAAATGATTAAGTTAAGAAAAACTTTGCTTTTAGAGTTCATTGCCTCACCGAAACTGCAGGCTCAGATCTTTTCGAAATCCGCGCCGAGCATTCTGAATTTTTCCTCCGGCTTATAATATCCGCGTTCCACGTGGCGTATATCGTCGACGACGGTAACACCGCGCGCGTTCAGCCCCGCAACGATAAGCGCGGCTCCCCCGCGCAGATCATGCGCCGTAACCTTTGCGCCCGAAAGCTCCCTGACGCCGCTGACGATGGCAACGCGGTCTTTCACAACGATATTCGCGCCCATACGGTTAAGCTCGCGCACATGACGGAAACGCGTTTCAAAGATATTTTCCCGAATGACGGATATTCCGTTGCTGACTGCAGCGAGCGCAACCATCTGCGCCTGCATATCCGTGGGAAACCCCGGATACGGCAACGTTTCGATATTGAAACTTTTTCTTACGCTGCCGCTTTTTAGGTATATTATATCATTATTCAGGGTGATTTTACAAGTATTCTCGCAAAGTTTATGTAAAAGTGCCGAAATTTTTTCGGGATTACAGTTGGAAATCTCTATATTTCCGCCCGTCGCGGCCGCCGCAACGAGATACGTTCCCGCTTCTATTCTGTCAAAAATCGGCTTAAATTCCGTGCCGTGCAGTTTCTTTACGCCGTCAACGGTGATGACGCTGCTTCCCGCACCCGCGACCTTTCCTCCCATGGAATTGATAAAGTGTTGCAAATCTTCCACTTCGGGTTCTTTCGCGGCATTGTGAATGATCGTTCTGCCCTCGGCGAGAACCGCGGCGAGCATAATATTTTCCGTCGCGCCGACGCTCGGAAAATCGAAATAGATATCCCCTCCCGTCAGTTTATCCGCTTTGCACACGATCTCCCCGCCGAATTCCGTAACGCGCACGCCCATTTGTTTTAACCCCGCCAGATGCAGATCGATGGGCCTTAAACCGATATCGCACCCGCCGGGATAGGATGCTTCCGCCGATTTAAAACGCGAAACGAGCGCGCCCAGCATAAAGACAGACGAGCGCAGCTCTTTCGAAAGAGAATACGGAATAGTGTAACTGTGCATGGCTGAAGCGTCCACAATGAGATTTTTCCCTTCATAATACACTTTTACGCCGAGTTCCTTTAATATGTTGACCATGTTTACCACGTCGAGTATAGGCGGACAGTTTTTTATTATAACTTCTTCATCCGTTAAACACGCCGCGGCCAAAAGAGGCAGAACGGCATTTTTTGCCGATTCCGCCTCGATCTTACCTTCTAATTTTTTACCGCCTCTGATTATGTATTTTGCCATATAAATTACCGCCTTTATATAGACATAATATGGCAAAGCGGCAAAAAACGTTAATTTTGTTCTTTTGATATGTTATAAAGCACTCCGAATTCCGCAAGAAAAATGATGATCGAGGTATTACCGCTGGAAACCAAAGGCAGCGGCAGCCCCGTAGGCGGAATGCACCCCGTCACCACGAGGGCATTTACAAGAACCTGTATGCCGAAAATAAACGTAATTCCGAGCGCAAGCAAATAAGCGAAAACGTCTTTCGTTTTTGCGGCGATCCTGATACCGCGGTAAACGATGAAACCGAGCAAAGCGAAAAACGCCAACAATCCGACAAAACCCGTTTCCTCGCCGATGACCGACAATATAAAGTCCGATTCCGAAAAGGGCAAAAACGCGTATTTTTGTCGGGAATTGAATAGCCCGACCCCGAACCAGCCTCCGCTGCCGAGAGCATAAAGAGACTGAATCAACTGATACCCTTCGCCTTTTGGAGAAGCCCACGGATTGAGAAAAGCGGAAAGTCTGCTCAAACGGTAAGGTTCGGCAAAGATCAGCGCAACGCCGAGCGCAAGCGCCGGCAAGACGATACAGGCAAAATGCCTGATTTTCATTCCGCCGGCAAAGAGCATGGCGATCATCAGCATACCCATGACGGCGGTAATCGACATATTCGGTTCCAAGATAATGAGCACGCAAAGGAGCGCACCGTAGCCCAAAACAGGAAGAATTCCTTTAAAAGTCCGCGTTCTTTCAGGCTTTTTCCCGATATATGCCGCCGTAAACAAAATGAAGGAAAATTTTGCAATTTCAGAGGGTTGTACCGTCAGAGAGCCTATGCCGATCCAGCGCTTGGCGCCGTAATTTTCCACGCCCAGAAACGGAACGAACACCAGCGCGAGCAGAACGGGCGCGAGAACGGCGAAAAACCAAGCGAACTTTTTCAGTTTTTCATAGGGGAAATTTGCGGTAAACAGCATAGCGCATATACCGAGCGCAATGCCGATCGCCTGCTTTTTCACGAAATAAAATCCGTCGCCGTACGTCGATTCGGCAGAATAATTGCTGGCGGAATAAATAAACACACAACCGAGAACACTCAAAAGCACGACTGCCGCAAGCAAATATATGTCTCCGATCCGTTTATCCCTCGTTCTCGGTTTCAGCATACATTCCCTCGACTATCTTACAAAACGCTTCGCCGCGCTCTTCGTATCCCCCGAACATATCGAAACTTGCCGCCGCGGGACTTAAAAGAACGTTTCCCCCTTTCGGCGCCAGCATTTTTGCAATGCGCACCGCCGCGGAAAAATCTCCCGTAACCGTAATTTCCGAAAATCCGCTTCGCCCGGCCGCCTCCAGCATTTTATAACGGCTTTCGCCGACCAGCACTACACCCGTTACGGGCGTGGCTTTCAACCCCTCGAAAAGCGGGAAATAATCTTCGCCCTTATCTTTTCCGCCGAGGATCATGATAGTCGGCGCGCGCATCGTCTGCGCCGCTGCGAGTGCGGCGGCGGTATTCGTGCCCTTACTGTCGTTGTAGAAGCTTACGCCGTCCACCGTGCGCACGAATTCATTTCTGTGCCGCACGCCCTTAAAACCTTTGAGCACCGTCGCCATCGCCGATTTATCGACATTGAATAGCCCCGCCGCGGCGATTGCGGCAAGGGCGTTGCCCGCATTATGTATACCGCTGATATTGACGGCGTTCAGGTCGCATATATATTCGCCTCGGAACATGATCTTTCCGTCCTCGATATAGGCGCCGCTCACCTTTTCTTTTTCGGAAAACCAAACGACGCGGCATTTTGCGTCATCCGCAAAGGAGCGAACCGCTTCGTCGTCATAATTGAGTACCGCGTATTCGCTTTCGCGCATATTTTTCAAAATCCGTTTTTTCAGATATATGTAATTTTCCATCGTATAATGCCTGTCGAGATGATCGGGTGAAATATTCAGCACGCAGGCTACGTGAGGCGTGAAAAGATGCGTGGTTTCCAGTTGAAAACTCGAAACTTCCGTTACCGCTACCTTGTCCGCAAGCTCGTCGACTTCCCCCGTCAGCGGCATTCCTATATTGCCCGCCAGTTTGCACGCCACGCCGCCTTCCTTAAGCATCTGCTCTAAAAGATTGCAGGTTGTCGTTTTTCCGTTCGTACCGGTAACCGCTATGATCGGAGTTTTTACGAACAACGCCCCGAGTTCCAGTTCGCCGATCACGCGGCGCTTGTGTTTTTTATATTCCACCGCAAGCGGGTGATTGATGGGAACGCCGGGACTTAAAACCAACACGTCGCATTTTGTTTTATCCTCTTCGCCTTTGAGGATTTTAGCTCCAAAAGCCATAAGCGTCGACTTGTTTTCACCTATTTTTTCGCTTTCCAGCTCCTCGTAAACGCTTACGTCCGCACCGCGGGAAAGCAAAAATTTTGCGGCGGACACGCCGCTTTTCGACAGTCCGAAAACCAAAAATTTCTGTCTTTTCAGATCCATGATTTTTACCTCACAAATAATTACAAAGGGCTAGCAAACCGATCAGCAGAGTTACCGCCATATAAATATACGAAATTTTGCACTCGCTTATGCCTTTATGCTGCAGATGATGATGAAAAGGCGCCATAAAAAATATCCTTTTTTTCGTACGCTTGTAATAAAGCACCTGCAAGATGACCGAAAGCCCGCTGACTACGAACATAATGCCGAAAATCGGAACGTAAAACACATTGCCCGTAAACGCCGCCTGCGCCGCAAGAAAACCGCCTAAAGCGAGCGAACCCGTATCGCCCATAAATACGCTTGCGCGATTGACGTTGAAAAACAAAAATCCGATCAAAGCGCCGGCAAGCGCAACGTTTAAAAGCTGCACGGCGCCGTATTCCGCTGACGCGAGATAAGCGGCTTGTCCTTTCTGTAACGACAGTAAAAGCGTAAAAGGCAAAAGATATCCCAACACCGTAGAGCCGGCAAGTCCGTCCAGTCCGTCGGTCAGATTCACGCAATTTGTCAACGCGATAAACAAAAGGGCGATGAGCGGAATGACGCCCCAGCCGAGCTCCGCCGTTCTGCGGGTAAAGGGAATATACGCTTGCGACAATCCGTTTTTATAGGCAAAAATACCCGCTATTGCGCCGATAAATACCTGAAAAATGATTTTCTGGTAGGGTTTTAACCCCTCGTTACGGCGAAAACGTATTTTGATATAGTCGTCCAAAAAACCCGTAATCATGTAGGCAATGCCGAACACGGCGGACACCGTAGCCACGCGCCCTCGGCCTCCGCCGAAGAAAAAGAAGGCCATAATCGCCGCAATAACAAAAAACAGACCGCCCATCGTAGGCGTTCCGTTTTTGCTTTTGTGTTCTTCCACGTATTTCAATATGGTTTGTTGCGCTTTCTTTTTCCTCAGCCAAGGTATAAAGATTGCGGCAAGCGCCGCGCACAGAGCCGCGGCGCTTAAAAATGCAAACAAATAAGCTTTCACAATTCTGCTTCCCGATAGATTTTCTCTATACAATCCTTGTCGTTATACAGGTGTTTTATACCGAGAATTTCCTGATATTTTTCACACCCCTTGCCGGCAACCAATACGGCGTCGCCTTTTTTCGCATAGTTGAGCGCATAGCGTATTGCCTCTTTTCGGTTTTGAATAACGACAAAATTCTTACTTACCTTAAGCATCCCCCTTTCGATATCGCGAATGATCTCCATAGGCTCTTCAAAACGCGGGTTATCCGAAGTGATGACGGTAAAATCCGCGATCTTGCCCGCGATCTCGCCCATGACGGCGCGTTTCGATACGTCTCGGTTTCCCCCGCAACCGAACACGCAGATCAAACGCTCCCTGACGACTTTTTTCAACGTCATCAAGCTGTTTTCAAGACCGTCGGGCGTATGTGCGTAATCGACGAAAACCGAAACGCCGTCGGGCGCGGGAACGCGTTCCAGCCGCCCTTCCACCACGCCGACCTTTTCCAGCGCGAGGGAAACGTCCTTCACCCTCACGCCGAGGAGCGAACAAGCCACCCCCGCCGCAAGGGAATTATACACATTGAAATTTCCGAGCAGGCGGGAACGGATGCGCGAAACGTTGTCGAACAAATTGAGCACATATTCCGTGCCGTCGATGTCTTCTTTTACATTTATGGCAAATACGTCTGCAGGATTTTCGATACCGTAGGAAATTGCTTTAGGATTTTCCGAAAGAATTTCCCTGCCCAGCGCATCGTCGCTGTTGACGACGACATAGCGGCACTTTTCCGATGTCAAAAAGCGTTTTTTCGCCGCCTTGTAATTATCCATTGTCTTGAAATAATCGAGATGATCCTGCGTAAGATTGGTCAAAATACCGACTTCAAATTTTACGTCTTCGAGTTTTTTCAGTTCGACGGCGTGCGCGGAAACCTCCATAACGACATAGTCTATGCCGTAACCATACATCTCGTGCAGAATTTTATGTAAAACGAGCGGATCGGGCGTAGTCAGCGTGGGTTCGTAAAAGGTATTGCCGAAAAAAACGCCCAGCGTACCGATCAATCCCACCTTCTTTCCCGCGCGTTCCAAAATCTCCTTTATAATATGCGTTGTCGTCGTTTTACCGTTGGTTCCCGTTACCCCGACAATCTTCATATGCTCGGAAGGAAACGAATAAAACGCCGCCGCAAGATAGCTCATCGCCCTGCGGCTGTCTTTCACAATGACCTGAGGAATGTTTACGTCCGTAAGCCTTTCGCACACGATTGCACTTGCTCCGTATTTTTCGGCTTCCGCCGCAGCTTCGTGCGAATCGAAGCTGCCCCCCGATATGCAGATAAAAAGATGATTTTTCTGCACTTTTTTGCTGTCAACGGAAATATCCGTAATGCGCGCATTATCTTCGCCGACTATGCGTTCGTATTCCAACCCCGCGATCAAATCTTTCAGCAACATGTTATGTACCGCTCCTCGCAATATTTTTCGCCTTGATGATTCCCTCGAAAATTTCTTTTGCATACGGGGCGGCAACGGTACTACCGTAATATTCCCCTTCCGGTTCGTCCACGACGACGAGCGCAAGATACTTCGGATTGTCTGCAGGAAAACATCCTACAAAAGACGAAACATATTTTCCCGCGGCGATCACGCCGTTTTCGTACTTTTGCGCCGTTCCCGTCTTGCCCGCAACGCGGTACCCCTCTATAAAAGCCTGTTTTCCGCCGCCTTCCGAAACGACTTTTTCCAACATGCCCGTAACGATTTCACTCGCCTTTTCGCTGATGACGCGACCTTTGCTCTGCGGCAGAATCACTTCGGCAACATTTCCGTTCTTATCGTAAATCTGCCTTACGAAATGCGGAGTATAATAGGTGCCTCCGTTGACGATCGCGCTGACCGCCGCCGCCAGTTGAATCGCCGTGACGGCGACCGTCTGACCGAACCCGATACGCGCGAGATCGACTTCCTTGACCGCCGTGGAAGGAAGCAGCATCCCCTGCGCTTCGCCGTTGAAATCCACGCCCGTCACACTGCCGAGATTGAGCTTGTTCATATACTTATACATCGTTTCAGTACCCAGCGCGAGCGCGAGATCGACGAAAATCGGGTTGCAGGAATTATTGAGCGCGCCCGCAAGATCGAGCGCGGAATGTTTGCCGTTTTTGTGATCGCTCCAACATTTTACCCTCTGCCCGCCGACATAACGGTAGCGCGACGAATTGAATATGTGCGTAGGAGAATAGGCCTTCGGGTTACCTTGCAGATATTCTTCTATGTTTGCCGCAGTTGTAATGATCTTGAATGTACTGCCCGGTTCGTAACTGTCGGTAAGCAAGGTATTGCGGCTGAGCGCATTCAAGGCGGCAAGATCATCGCGGGGCACGGCGTTGAGATCAAAAGAAGGCTTGACGGTGCAAGCTAAAATTTCACCCGTTGAAGGATCCATAATGAGCGCCGCCGCAGACTTGGGCTTTTGTATTTCATACGCTTGTTCCATTGCGCGCTCGGCTATTTCCTGTATTTCATAATCGATCGTCAACTGAACGTTCAAGCCGTCCGTCGCAGGCACATAAGTAGGAACAGATCCTTCGATTTCCACGCCGACGATATCGGTTTCATAAAGGATTTCTCCGTTGATACCTTTCAGATATTTATTATACCTGAGCTCCAGCCCGGATTGCCCCATATTGTCGTTGGAAGTAAATCCGAGTACTTGCGTAAGGAAATCGCCGTACGGATAGACGCGGGTATTGTCACGCGCATAGTAAACGCCCGAAAGATCGTATCCGAGCAAAGCATTAAGCTGTTCACGCGGAATATGCGTTGCCATAGTGATTTCGGAAGAAACCGTTTCCGTAAGACGCTTGTACACGTAGGAATAATCCTGCTTTAGCACGTCGGCGATAACCTTTGCAGTATATTCCGTATCCGTAACCGCCTTTTTACGCACAAACACGGAGTATGTATCGGCGTTATCCGCCAAAACGACGCCGTTTCGGTCGGTGATTTTGCCGCGGGAAGCGATGACGGGAATTTCCCTTGTCCACTGGTCGATTGCTTTTTCCTGTAAATTATCTCCCCAAATTACCTGCACATACAAAAGCCTGCCCATCACCGTCAAAAATAAAAAGGCTATTGCGCAGATCACTGCGAATAACCTCTTTCGTAAAACAGTTATAGAAAATTCTTTACCTATTTCGATTACACTCCCCGAAGCCTGCCCCGGCTTCTGCCCGGCGATTTACGGTAAAATCACTTTACCATATTATATTCGCCCGTAGCGATATCTATTACATGCTCGTCCGAAGAAACTTCGTTTAATTTTTCCGTAACCTGCGTGTAATTGTTACGCAGCTCGTTCAGGCGCGCTTCGGCAGCCGCATTGTTGTTGCGCAACGAAGACAAAACACTGGTATTGATGATGATGAGCGCGAGAATGGTTGCCACCACGATGGTATATACCGCCAGCAATAATTTGCCGCGCGCGTTGATACGGGGACGGGTATTTTCCTTCTCCTCTTCTTTCATGTCGGAATACAAATTCGCGACGTCTTCCACGCCGAACTGCATGGTGGTAGACGAGGGCGTGATGTCTTCCGTATTCACGTTCTCTTTTTCGATGGTTTGCGTACGGGCAGTTTCCTGCGCCGCAGCCGTCATTTCGCGAATCCTCTGGTCTTCGAGTTCCTTCTGCTTGGCTTCCTCGATATATTTTTCGTAATTCAGGAGCATATCAAAGTTTTTGCTCATGTTTGCATTCCGCGTTTCGGTAGTTTCTTCCGGTTCGGAAACCTCGTTAAAAGAAACGGGTTGCGTCCGTTCGAGCAATCCGAGCCTGCTTTTCGCTTCGCTTCTGGTAATATCGCTGATTACCGCGCCTTCTCTCCTCGTCGTTACCATAATACACTCCTTCCTTATATCTTTTCGGCTATCCTAAGCTTTGCACTTTTCGATCTGCTGTTTTCGGCAAGCTCCTCACTGCTCGCCGTGATCGGGTGCTTTGTAATGACTTCCGCCTCTTTCTTTTTCCCGCATACGCAGACCGGCAGACTTTTATCGCATATGCAATCCGTTGCCAACTCCTTAAAAGCCCGTTTGACAATGCGGTCTTCCAAAGAATGAAAAGAAATAACCGCGATTCTTCCGCCCTTTTTCAAAAGGCGCGTCAACGACACGATCGCTTCGTACAACCCTTCCAGTTCGCCGTTTACTTCTATCCTCACCGCCTGGAATGTGCGCTTGGCAGGGTGCCCGTTTTCATACCTGAACTTTACGGGAATCGCTTTTTCCACGATCCCGACCAGTTCCCCGCAAGTCGTTATTTCTTTTGTTTTTCTCGCTTCCGCAATGCTTTTTGCAATCTTAGAAGCGAATTTCTCCTCACCGTAATCTTTCAGTATCCTCGCAAGATCTTTTTCGGAATAGCCGTTGATTACGTCCCTCGCCGTAAATGACACCTCTTTATTCATTCTCATATCGAGCGGTTCATTTTCCGCCAGATACGAGAATCCCCGGCTTTTATCGTCGATCTGGAAGCTTGACATTCCCAGATCCAGCAACACGCCGTCGAATCCGCCGAGATTTTCTCTTTCCGCTATTTCGGGGAAATTTTTGAAATTGCCGTGAAAAATAAAGAATCTGCCGTCGAAATCTTTGAGCTTCTCTTTCGCCCGTGCAATGCCGTATTCGTCCAGATCGGTCGCATACAAAACGCTGTTTTTCGCCCTACGCAATATCTCGTAAGAATGTCCCGCGCCACCTAAAGTTCCGTCAAAATAAACGCCGTTTTCTTTCAGGTTCAGTCCGCTTAAACACTCTTCGAGCATTACGGGATAATGCTTTAATGTTTCCATTTTATTTAAGCGAATCGAGCGCACCGGCAAGATCGCTGAAATCTACGCCGCTGATGTAGTCGTTCCAGACGTCGCTGCTCCAAATTTCGATACAATTCAGATTCTTGATGATAACCACGTCTTTTTCGAGCTTGGCATACTTTCTGAGGTTTTCGGGGATTAAAATTCTGCCCTGCTTGTCCTCTTCCGCATCCCAGGAATACGCCAGCAACAATCTTAACGGCTTTTGCGCCTGTGCGTCAAACATGGAAATTTTGCTGAGTTTTTCCTTAAGCTCTGTCATTTGTGTTTCCGAAAAGACGGACAAACAGCCGCCGACGCCGCAGGTGATGGTATATTTATCCCCCAGCTCGTCGCGAAGTTTCGCGGGTATTCTCATTCGGTTTTTCGCATCGAGCTGATGGTTATAAACCCTGTCGAACATCGCTACTACTCCCTTTTCTTGTTATGACACATATATCATACACCCATTTTTGACCACTGTCAACCACTTTTTGCAATTTTTTGGCGTTCACTTTAAAAAAATTTTCATAAAATCCATCTATTCTGTTAAATTTGAACAAATGTTCGCAAAAGCGCAAAGGTTTGTTCGCCATTCCGAACCAATAAATTTTACCTTTTTTTCATTAAAACGCCGCAAACGGTCATTTTTAAAGGAAATGGAATCTGCTTTTGCGCCTTTTGGGACAAAAGTGGTCAACACCCCATATTTTTTAACCCAAAAGTGGTCAGAGCCTTCCGTTTTTTGATTTTTTTCCACCATTACAGGACATTTGCCAGTCGGATTTTCCTGAAAAACATTATTATATATGCAGTGAAAATCTGCCGCGATCTTTCTTGCCGTATTCTCTGCCCCGAACACGATTTTCGAATGCGGAAAATACGCGCGGAACGTTTTTGCGATCAGCGCGTAATGCGTGCAACCCAAAATAACGGTTTTCGGCTCCGGAAAAAAACCTTTCAGATGTTTTTCAAGACGGACCCTGTTTAGGGCAAACAAATTTCTTTCTATATCGGAAGCAAGATTTTCCGCGGCAAAAACGCGGGCGTTCGGAACGCTTTTTTTCATCGACTCGGCTGTTTTGCTTGTGGCAATTACGACATAATCTTCCCCGCGCATCTCATAACTTTCAAGAGGCGGAAACGTACCGTAAAATCTGATTTCCGGATACAGTTTTTTAATGTCCGCCAAAACGCAGGTGCTGAGCGTTCCGCAGGCGAACACGATAGCATCTACGTTTTCCGCGCGAAGCTTATCCACCCCCGACGAAGCGAGTTTTATCAGATCCCTTTGGCTTCTGTTTCCGTAAGGTGCGTTTAAGTTGTCCCCGAAATACACGGCGCCTCCGATCGAGCAGGTTTGCAGAACTTCGTAAAGCACACTCAGTCCCCCTGCGCCGCTGTCCATAAAGCCGATTTTCAAATCATTTTTCCGCTTCATATCATTTTCAATATATGCGAGGCGGCAATCGATTGTGTTTTAGGCGTTTTTTCATGTGAAAAACGCGCAATTTGGAAAATTATGTTTCAATATGCTTGCGTTAATAAAAAAATTATGATAAAATACTTGTGTTTCAGAAATGACAGCTATGAAAGGAGTAGGTAAAAATGCCCAACATTAAATCCGCAAAAAAACGCGTATCGGTTATCGAAAAGAAAAGCAAACAGAACAAAATGATCCGTTCCTCGGTCAAAACCGAAATCAAAAAAATAGATACTTTACTGAAAGAAGGCAAAGTTGCGGAAGCGAAAGAACAACTCTCCGTGGCGTTCAAAATGATCGACTCGGCTGCTTCCAAAGGCGTTCTGCACAGAAACAACGCGGCAAACAAAAAGTCCAAGCTTTCCATCAGAGTGGCGGCTGCGGAAAAAGCGGCTTCCGAAAAAGCGGAATAATTTTATTCCGTTTTCCTTTTTGCGTTTCTTACCGTCCGCAACGCGGGCGGTTTTTTGCGTTTCAAAAAGCTTTCGGTTTCGGACACATACGTAACGAGCAGACAACAAAAAAAGACCGTTCCTCATCGGGAACGGTCTTTTTTTGTTAAAAACTTTTCAGTAGAATTTATTCTTCCCCGTCTTTCGGAGAAATGCTTTCTTTTGTCTCGCTTTCCGCAACGCTTTCTTTCAAAGGTTCGCGGAAAGGATATTTCTTGAAATACCACACCAGAAAAATCGCAATACCCGCAAGAACAAATACGATCGACTGGAATTGCGACGGCGTAATGCCCAACCCCACGGAACCGCGGACATCCGTTCTGAAAAACTCAATGATAAAACGCCATATACCGTATGAAATCAAATAAATTACGGGAATAACGTTAAAACGCTTAAAATAGAGTAAGCTGAGTACGCCGAATAAAATAAAGAGAAAAATCGACTCATAAAGTTGCGTGGGGATATAATAGCCGTCGGACATATAAATTCCGCCATGTCCCGGACCATCCACCTCCGCGCCGTGACAACAACCTGCCATCAGACAGCCGATTCTGCCGAACGCGTGCGCAATGGTCACACAGATCGGCGCAACCTGTAAAATCGTATTGAATTCCTTTTTATGAGCGTCTTTCAGCTCGCCGCGCGCGAAGTAAAAATGACCTATTCCGAAATATGCCGCAATAAAAACCGCCGTTCCCGTAATAAAGCCCCCCATTGCGGTTATCGCGCCGAATTCCCATACGCCTTTTTCGATATAATTGTAAACGGATTGGAACAGCATCGCCCCCACGAAGCCGAGCGCTATCGCCAGAATCGCTACAAAAAAGATGAAGTCCTGCACCGCTTGTTTCATCTTGCGGTGATCGGTGTATAACTTCAAAACGATAAGGCAGGCGATTAATCCGACCGAAATGCAAATACCGTACAAAGTTATGCTGAAAGTGTGATTAAACAGCGTAAATTCCAATATCGGTTCGGGATGCATAAATTCCTCCTTTTTTTGATACGGCAAAAGATAAAGAAATTTCAGTCGCCGCCGAGAAAATCCATACTTTCTCTTTCGAATATTGTACAGCATACTTTTTCGCCTGTCAAGAATTTTTTTGCGCAATTTTGATTGCATTTTTTTTTAGTATGTTATATAATAATATCCGTTATGAACCGAACACGGAAGCGTATCGAAGTGGTCATAACGGGCCTGACTCGAAATCAGGTAGCCTTAACGGGCTCGTGAGTTCGAATCTCACCGCTTCCGCCAACAAAAAAGGCGAGAACTTTTAATTAAAAAGTCCTCGCCTTTTTTATCTTTTAAATTTCTTCCCCCGCAATACTTTCCGAACCCGCCTTACTTTTACGCGTTTTGCGTAACGATGACAAATACCGTCAATCTTAAATTCGTATTGACTTTTCTTTAAACCTTCTGTATAATAAACATATAAACATATAAAATAAGGGGAAAACTGCGTTGTACAAGGTTTTTGTAATAGACGACGAGCAGGACGTAAGACGTCACGTCATTAAAAACATCGAAGAAACGGGACTGCCGTTTGAAGTTGTCGCACAGTTTGACAACGGACTGGACGCCAAAGAAACGATCCTCAGCGATCCGCCCGATCTGATCGTTACCGATATCCGCATTCCCTATATCGACGGCATAGCTCTTGCCAAGGAAATTCGCCTTGCGGCTCTTCCTACAAAAGTGATCATCATCACGGGATACGATCTTTTCGATTACGCCAAAAATGCGTTGGAATACGGCGTAACTTCCTTTATCATGAAGCCCGTTTCCCCCGACGAACTTTACGACGCGTTACATAAAATTCAAAATATTTTAGACGAAGAATTTTCCAAAAGCGCAACGATGGCGCGTTTACAGAAATTCCGCGCGCAAAGTATAGATATCATACGGGAAAACGACTTATCCAAGTTAATGCAACTTTCCGAACCGGATGAACGCTATTTACAAAAACTCGAGCAGGAAGGCGTGGTTTTGGATAAACCTTTTACTACCGTCGGCGTAGTGGACTATGACGAATCTCAAGGGGAATTCAGTTTTGACAGTTTTGAAACGACGCTATATTCTTTGAAAAATTATCTCGAGTCGCTGAAATACTGCCATTTTTCTTATTACGTATTTCCGAAAAACGATAAACTCGTTTTGTTTTTACAAAGCGAGTCCGCGCTTCAGCGCGGAGAATTCGACCGTCTGTTCACCCCCATGCTCCTGCATTTTAAAAAAACTTTCGGCAACTCCTTTACAATGGGTATCTCCCCTCTTTGTCAAAAAACGGGAAATTACGCCTCTCTTTATAAGAAAGCGGGTAAGGCGTTGGACTACAGATCGATCATCGGCGGCGACCAGCTCATCTTTTTCGACGATATCGAAAACGACGAATTTTTATTTTTGTCTTTTGACGAAAGCGATTACAAACAGCTTACCGCCTCGTTATCCTATTCATCTTATGAAGAAGTCGATCGCATATTGAACGATCTGTTTACGCGCGCAGGACAGAAAGAATACTTTACTTCCTACCATTACATCATGCTGAACATGTTCAATGCCATCATCAAAGCATGTGCTTCGCTGAACCTTCTGAGCGTGAATTACCTTTCGCAAAGCGAATTGTTCAATCAGTTTCTCACGCTCAAGACCAACGAAGAAAATCTGGAATTTATAAGAAAACTCGCCGCGGAGGTTTACCGCGTCAACCAACAGGTAAAATCGAATTCCTCCCAAAAAAACTACCACACGATCGTTCGGTTTCTGGAGGAAAATTATGCCGACCCGACGCTTTCCATGGACTCCCTTGCGGAAAAAGTGGGGCTATCCATCTCCTATATTTCAATTCTGCTCAAAAAGCAGAACACTTCTTTCGTAAAATATCTGACCACCCTGCGCATTGAAAAAGCGAAACTGCTTTTGCAGGACAACGACAATCGCATCGTTGAAATTGCCGAAGCCGTGGGTTACAGCGATCCCTATTATTTTTCCCACTGCTTTAAAAAAGCAACGGGTGTTTCCCCGAGGGAGTTCCGCCAGAATGAAGCGTAAAAATATACCGATCCGCGCAGTTTTACTTTCCACGAGTTTGCTTTTATACTTGATCTTTGTCATTGCGCTTTCCGTATTCGCCTGCGTATTCTTTGCGCGGAGCACGTCGGAGAAAAGCAACGAACTGATCAACGCAACGGCAAAACAGATTACTTATAATTATGAAAATTATCTGAACAGCATATTAAATACCGCGTCGGTCATCCAAAGCGAACTCAACGAGGAAAAGACGAGCGAAGAGCTCTCCTCCTCTTTCGATTCGCTTATGGAACTGAAAAGCGAACTGCTTGCCGTCGAACTTTACGATACAGAAAAAAATCTTTTGTGCAAGGACACGCGTTCGGCTGAAGTTTACCCCACGGCTTCCGACCAGTGGTTTACCTCCGCTTCCGAAGATCAGACCATTCATTTTTTTGAACCGATGATCAACGACGACGCCAACGTATATAATATCATTTTCTCCAAGGCCTTGACAAACGGAAAATTTCATAAAAAAGTCATTCTGAAAATGGTGATCGACTTTAAAGAGATCATTGAGCTCAACTACAAAACCGACCTGGGAGAAAACGGACATATTACCGTCATTGACGATCAGTATAACATCGTGTATTCCTCTACGGAGGACGCCGCACAGGATCTTCGCTTTCTCAAAAACGTGATTTTGGGGCAGGACCACGTGCATACACGCGGACACGCATTCACGCTCAACCTCGACACCATCGGAAATTCCGCCTGGCGCATTGCGATTTTTTATAATACCGACGACGTAAAACAAGCGATTGAAAGCTTTCTCATCGTCGTAATCATCTTCTCTACCGGAATGCTTGCGGCAGGCGTCTGCGCGGCGCTTTTTATCACCAGAAAAATCACCGTGCCGATCAAAAAACTTGAAACGACAATGGCGAAGATCGAACGGGAAATGACGCCCGTAACCATAAAAGACGGCGTTGCGATCAAAGAAGTGACCAATCTCTCCCTTGCCTATAACAAAATGATCTGTCAGATCCGCGATCTGATGGATCAGGTCGTTACGGAACAGAAGAACCAACGTAAATCCGAACTGAAAGCGTTGCAGCATCAGATCAATCCGCATTTTCTGTACAACACGTTGGATTCCATCGTATATATGATCAACGACGACCGTAAACAGGACGCCCAGAAAATGATCATCGCCCTTGCAAAGCTTTTCCGCATTTCCATTTCCCGCGGCAACAACATTATCCCCGTACAGGACGAGATCGAACACGTAAGAAATTATCTTCTGATACAAAGTATGCGCTACAAAAATTCTTTTTCTTACGAAATCACCGCTGCCCCCGAATGTTTGCACTGCAAAATCATGAAGCTGATTTTACAGCCGATTGTGGAAAATTGCATTTATCACGGACTGAAAAACAAGATCGATCCCGGATTTATCCGCATTACCGCCGATATTGAAAAAGATAATCTCGTTTTCAAAATAGCAGACAACGGTTACGGAATGAAAGAAGAGACGATCAAGCTCCTTTACGAACGATTCAACAACCCCGACTTAAGTGACGGTGTTGGCTTGAAAAATGTTTATCAGAGGCTCAGCCTGTATTACGGCGAACGCGCATTTTTACATATCGAAAGCGAAATCGACTGCGGAACGGAAATCACCCTTTCCGTTCCCGTGGAGGTAAACGGCAATGAAAAAAATTAAAACGTTAATCCTCTGTATTCTGATCTTTTCGCTATTTTCGACGGCCGCATGTAAAAAGGACAACAACAAAGCGGAAATTTTCATTTACAACGAACAGGATACTTTTATAAGTAAAATGGCGAATTCTCTGCGCGACAGTTTTCCCGACAATTTCACTCTTTCTTTCCACGACGGCAAACTTTCGCAGAATACGCAAAACGAACAAATTGTAACCGCACTGGATAACGGTTGTAAAATACTTGTCGTAAACATGGTAGATCGGCTCGCTTCCGCCAGCATCATCGAAAAAGCCAAAAGCGAAAACGCATCCGTGATCTTTTTCAACCGCGAGCCCATTAAAAAACATCTGCTAACCGCAAAAAATACTTATTATGTAGGCACTTCTCCCGTACAGGAAGGGCAAAAACAAGCGATGATCGCGCAAAAACTGCTCGGCGACCCCGATTCCATGAACCGATTTATCGACAAAAACGGCGACAACACCTTGCAATGCGTATTCATTCAGGGCGAAAAAGACCATCAGGACACCGAACACAGAACGTATTCGTGCATCAATTATCTGACGGCGATCGGCTACCGGCTGGAAATTCTCGCAATGGACTTTGCTTCGTGGAACCGCGCTCAGGGCAAGGCGCTGATGGAACGGTACTACAAAGAATTCGGCAGTACCATAGAATTTGTATTTTCCAATAACGACGATATGGCGTTGGGAGCGATCGATTATCTTTTGGAAAGCAACGTGATGGCAAGCGGCACGTCTGCGCCCTTCCCCATTGTGGGCGTGGACGGAACGAAATACGGACTGCAAGCCGTAAAAGACGGGTATCTTTACGGCACCATCGTCAATGACGACGCCGCACAGTCGGAAGCCATCGTCAATTTGTGCCGTTATCTTTGCGGCGAAATCAAGTTTTACGAAATCGGCTTTCCTTTTACTTCCGAACGCTATATCTATATCGACGGTCCCGTTGTAACGCAGGAAAACATCGGACAATATATTTAAAAGTCAACCGTTAATACTACAAATATTAAAAATCCGCCGTCCGCCCGTTTTCGGGCGGACGGCGGATTCACATGAAAAAGCGCTTCGGCTTCGAAAAGCCGAGGCGCTTTTTCAATATAACTTGTACTTGGGGGATTATTTCTTTTTAAGGTATTTGATACTGTCGAACGTGACCGCCGCCAGAATGATGATACCGATAAAGATATTGGAAATGTCCGCAGATCCGCCGAATACGCCACGCAGATAATATTTGAGAATCTCAAAGAGCAGACAGCCGATGACCGCACCAGAAATTTTACCGATACCGCCGGTAAAGGAAATTCCGCCGATCACGCACGCGGCAATCGCTTCAAGCTCCCAGCCCTGCCCGAACGACGAGGAAGACGAACCCGTTACCGTCGCCTGGAAAAAACCGCCGAGTCCATACAGGATGCCCGCCATGATGAATACGCCCATCGTTACTTTGAACACCGAAATACCGGAAACGGACGCAGCTTCGGGATTGCCGCCCACTGCATACATATTTTTACCGAAAACCGTTTTGTTCCAGATGAACCACACGATGATAATGGCGACGATCGCATAAATCAGCGTAAGCGGAACGGGACCGACATTGCCTGCGATCGCCAAAGCTTGGCCGGAAATCGTACCCGTTTTGATGTTGTTTGTACCGAATCCGATCAAGCCCCAGATGATGAGCGACGTGCCCAGCGTGGAAATGAAGGGATGAATTTTAAACTTTGAAGAAAAGAACCCCGCAATCGCCGAAAACAGCACGCACATCGCAGAAGAAAGCAATAAGGCGACGATCAGCGCACCGCCGAACCCGAGCGAAGCGTATATGCCGTTGAAACTGAGCCCGAAAAACTTCACATCGGTATTCGGATTCAAAATCATACAGGTGATCATTGTGGAAAGCGTAACCATTCTCCCTACCGAAAGGTCGGTTCCGGCGAGAAGGATCAGCCCCGCAACGCCCAGGGCGAAAAAGACCTTTGTGGAAAAGTTTTTCAGAATCAGCCATACGGACGCGCCGGATATCAGGCTCGGTTTGATAAAAATACACACGATCATAAACGCCACAATGATGATGTAAAGACCGTTTTTCATCAGAAACTTTTTTAAATCGAACTGATAAATATAATTTTC
>CALVXL010000090.1 GCA_944369635.1 uncultured Clostridia bacterium | reverse complement strand
CAAACCTGCGCCCGCACGTTAAAACGGTAAAAAAACGCAAGCCGCACTTTCGGCAAAGCGCGGCGCAAAATTTGACATGAAAGCGAAAAACGGAAAGGCGGACGCCTTTCCGTTTTGAATTTGTTTTGAAGATTATCTCTTCGAGAACTGCGGAGCGCGGCGAGCTTTTTTCAAGCCGTACTTCTTTCTTTCCTTCATTCTCGAATCTCTCGTCAGGAATCCTTCCTTTTTGACCACGGGACGGAGTTCCGGTTCCGCTACGATGAGCGCGCGCGCAAGGCCGTGGCGGATTGCGCCCGCCTGACCCGTATAACCGCCGCCGAATACGTTGACGTATACGTCGTACTTAGAAAGGTTATCCGTTACCGCAAGAGGCTGACGGACGATGTATTTGAGCGTTTCCAGCCCGAAATATTCGTCGATGGTCTTGCCGTTGATGACGACGGCGCCGGTGCCGCCCGGAATGAGGCGCACACGCGCGACAGCCTTCTTTCTTCTGCCTGTTCCCCAATACTGAATTTTTTTCTTACTCGCTGTTTTAGCCATTGTCGTCTACCTCTTATATAAGTTTCAAAGGTTCGGGTTTCTGCGCCGCGTTGTTGTGTTCGGGGCCCTTGTAAACCTTCAATTTTTTGAGCATGGTTCTGCCCAGACTGTTTTTCGGCAGCATTCCCTTGACCGCTTCGTAAACAGCCAGATCCGCTTTGTTTTCCATTAATTTTTTATACGTGATCGTCTTAAGACCGCCGATGTGACCCGTATGATAACGGTACAGCTTGTCTTCCAGCTTTTTGCCCGTAAGAATGACTTTATCGCAATTTACAACGATAACGTAATCGCCCGTGTCGACGTTCGGCGTGAAAGTAGGCTTGTTCTTCCCGCGAAGAATTGCTGCTACCCTCGAAGCGAGCCTGCCGAGAGGCATCCCTTCCGCATCGACTACATACCACTTTCTCTCAACCGTTTCAGCATGCGCCATGTAGGTTTTCATCGTAATTTTTCTCCTTGTTTATCTATTTCGCAAAAAGTCTGTTTTTTTACACACGATAAAAAATTCGGGGGGCTAATCCTACTTTTTACAAACTTTTCGTTATAAACGCTTAATTATTTTATAATTTTATCGCGCGCTTGTCAAGCAAAATCACCTTTTTTCCTTTAAAATTATGGAAATAGTCGTTCTTTTCGCAAAGAACACAATATGTAGTATGTCCGCCGCGACCGTTCATTCGTATTCCACCGAAAGAAGGCACAATCCTTTCGCCGGCATGGTCTTTCCCGCGCCGCGTTTTTTTCCCTGCACGATGTTTTCCGCGTCGGTTTCGGTCAGCTTTCCTTCCCCGACCGCCGCGAGCAACCCCGCGATGATGCGCACCATGTTATAAAGAAATCCGTTGCCGCAGACCGTGACGAAAATAAAATCGCCCTGCCTTTCGACGTTCAGCGAATAAACGGTGCGGACGGTGTCCTTGACGGAGGAATTCGCCGCGCAAAAACACCGGAAGTCTTTTTCGCCAATCAGCAATGCCGCCGCCGCGCGCATTTTTTCCACGTCGAGCGGCAGAGTGCGCGTCGCATAACGTTCGTAAAGCGGGCGCTCGGTATCGGAGACGTAAAAGGTATAGCGATAAGTTTTTTTCTTTGCGGAAAAACGGGCGTTGAAATCGTCGGCGGCGCGCTCGCTCCCGATGACGCGAATGTCCTTAGGCAACAGCCCGTTCATCGCGGAGGCGTAATTTTCCGCGGGGATATTTTCTCTGTCCGTCGAAAAAGAAGCGACTTGCCCCTTTGCGTGCACGCCGCTGTCCGTCCTGCCGCTTCCCGTAACGGAAATTTTTTCTCCCGTCAATTCAAAAAGCGCGTCCTGCAATTTTTCCTGCACGCTCACGCCGTTGGGCTGGATCTGCCAGCCGCAATAATTCGTGCCGTCGTATTCCAAAGTGAGCTTTACGATCATACCGCAACCCCTAGAACGCCGTTTAAAAACACGATGCCGACGATGAGCCCCGCGGTGAGGATAAAACCGATAAAATCGCGGTACGTCAGCCGCATTTTCTTATATTTCGTGCGCCCCTTCGCCCCCGAATAACAGCGGGCGTCCATGGCGTCGCCCAGCTCGTCCGCGCGTCGGAACGAACTGACCAGCAGCGGCAATAAAATGGGGATGAGCGCCTTGATGCGCCTGAAAATGTTTCCGCTTTCAAAATCCGCGCCGCGCGCCTTCTGCGCGTTGATGATCCTGTCGGTTTCGTCCATCAGCGTGGGGATAAAGCGGAGCGCGATGCTCATGATGAGGGCAAAGGCGTGCACGGGCACCTTGATCCACTTCAAAGGCGTAAGCAGGCTTTCGATGCCGTCCGCGATCTCCACGGGCGTGGTCGTGAGCGTCAGAAGCGCCGTGCCCATGACGATGAGCACGATACGCAGGGAAATGTGCGCCGCGCGGAGCAAGCCGACGTCGGTGATCTCGATCACCCACCACTTGGCGAGCACCGTCCCCTCGCGGTTGAACAGCACCTGCAACACCGAAGAGAAGATGACGAAAAATAAAATCGCTTTGATGCTTCTGAGCACTTTTAAAAAGGGTACGCGCGCAACGAGCGTGGTGACGAGAATGTATAAAAACGCCGCGGCGAAACCGAGAAAATAAAATTCTTGCACCAAAAACACGGCGACGATATAGGCGATGGAAAGCACGATCTTGACGCGCGGATCCATTTTGTGCACGAAGGAATCGGCGGGATAATACTGCCCGAATGCGACGTCTTTCATCCGCGTTCCCTCCATGTCTTAAGCACTTTTTCGGTAAAGTCCTTAACGGTGAAATCGGTATCGATAAAAACGCCGTTTTTCTTCAACACGTCGGCAAGATAACCCGTTACGGGTACGTCCAGCCCCAGCGAAAGCAATTTTTGCGTATTGCAAAACAGCTCCTTCGGCGTAGCCACGGCGACGATCTTTCCGCCGTCGAACACCGCCACGCGGGAACAGTTTTCCGCAACGTTGTCCATGTCGTGCGATATGATGATGACGGTCTTTAC
>CALVXL010000089.1 GCA_944369635.1 uncultured Clostridia bacterium | reverse complement strand
TTTTGGTGCGCTTGTACGAATGCGAGCGTTCCGCCGCGTCGTGCGAAATTCGGCTTGCCGAGGATTTCCGCGTTTCTGAATGCGATATGATGGAAAACATCGTAAAAGAGCATGGAGAAAAACGGATCGTAAAACTTTCGTTCCGTCCTTTTGAGATTAAAACATTGCTTTTACAAAAGAAATAAAAAAGGATTTTTACCAAAAGTTTTATAATTGGGCCGAATGCGCCGAGATATAAAAAATCACGAAAGCGGAATGAAAATTATGTAATTCGTCGTTCTAAGTCCTTGTTGATCGAAAAAGACGATACGGCATGATCCGCGGAAGTAAAGACTAAAGTAAAATAAAAAGCGCTTACCTTTTTACAAAAGGGAGCGCTTTTGTCTTATATGGATACCTGCGTTTCGTCGGGGAGGGATATTTCAATGCGGGAACTTAGGCGTATGTCTCGGCTCGAAGCGCCCACAAGGATTTCAAAATCGCCGTTTTCTACGTAAAATCTTTCCAGCGCGGGACTGTAATAGGCGAAGGAGGAAAAATCTAAAGATACCGCTATCTCCGCGCTGTCGTGCGCTTTGATCAGTGTTTTTTCGAAACCTTTCAATTCTTTTTCAGGCCTTGAAAGGGAAGAAAATACATCTTTTACGTAAACTTGTGAAATCTCCTTGGCATCCGTATCCGAAAGGTTGGTGATTTTATAACGGACGATATAATCCGTTTCTCCGCGTTTTTCTATCTTCAGATCGGAATATTCAAAAGAGGCGTAGGACAATCCGTGTCCGAAGGGAAAAAGTACTTCTTTTTTTGCCTTGTCGTAATGGCGGTAACCTACAAAAATTCCCTCGGCGTAAACGTTGTAAAGCCCCGTGCCCGCAAAGCCCTTATCGGGGGTGTCTTCCAAAGAAAGGGTATAGGTTTCGGAAAGTTTTCCGCAAGGGGAGCAGTTGCCGCAAAGAATTTCCGCCGCGGCTTCATTTGCGCCCTCGCCTGCAAAGCCGACCCAAAGTACGGCTTTCACCTTGTCTATCCACGGCGACATATCCACGGCGCTGCCCGTATAGAGCAATACCACGGTTTCGGGATTGACTTCCGCAACTTTTAAAATCAGATCTTCCTGTACGGCGTTGAGGCGCATAGAGGGCCTGTCGAAATCTTCCGTTTCCTGCATCTCGGTATTGCCTGCGCAAACGACGGCGACGTCCGCCTTATATGCCGCAGACAGGGCTGCGCGCACGTTTACGCAACGGTAAAAGCACGGATCGGACACGAATTCTCCGATATACTTTGCCTTTATGCCGCTGTTTTTCTTGTTCAACAAAGCGGCTAGATTTTCCTGGCGATACGAGGGAACCGCGTATGCCGAACCGCCGCCGCCGACCGTAGGGTTCGCGGCGAAGTTGCCTAAAACGCATACCGAGCCGCCTTTTAACGGAAGCACGTCCCCTTCGTTTTTAAGTAAAACCATGCATTCTTTTGCCAGGTCTGCCGCAATGCGGTGCCGTTGCTTTTTGTCCGTCGTCGTCTTTTTGACGGCCGTTTCAGCCTTTGTTATCAGTTCGAGGACTTTGTTGACGGAAAAGTCGATTTCCTCATCCGTTATGAGCCCTTTTTCGTAGGCGTTTTTCAGTTCGGAAAAGGCGGTTTCGCAATAGGGAAAGCGCACGTCCAGACCCGCTTTCAGAGATTTATAGCTGTTTCTCACGGTATCCCAGTCGGAAAGGATCGTTCCTTCAAAGCCGAATTGCTTGCGCAAGGTCTTTTTCAGGAGTTTTTCGTTTTCAAAGGAAAGCACGCCGTTAACGGGGTTAAAACTGCACATGACCGTCCACGGTTTCGCTTCGAGGGACTTGCGGAACGCGGGAAAGTAAATTTCCTGTAAGGTGCGTTCGTCCACTTCACTGGATTGGTATAAGCGGTTATACTCGCGGTTGTTGCAGGCGAAGTGTTTTAAGCTCGTTCCCACGCCCTTTTCCTGAACGCCTTCGATAAACGCTTTGCCCAGTTCTCCCGCAAGGTAGGGATCTTCGGAAAAATATTCGAAGTTTCTTCCGCAAAGGGGCGTTCGCTTGATGTTTACGCCCGGCGCGAGCAATATGTCCACGCCGTTTTCGATGCAATCGTCTGCAATGGTCGCCCCGTCGAGCTTTGCCGCGGACCTGTCCCAGGAGCAGGCGATAAGCGAAAGGTTCGGCATCGCCGTGCCGTTGACGGGATTATCGTACCATCCATCGGTTTTTCTGAGTCCGTGCGGACCGTCGGAAACTCTTACGGAGCGAAGTTTTCCTCCCAGGCTGTTTGTCTGCCAGATATCTTCCGCGCATAAAAGGCGGAATTTTTCTTCCAAAGAAAGGTCTTGTGCTTTTATTTTCATATTCTGCTCCTTCGAGGGGATATTTTAATTGCGGCGAAAAATACTTGCACACGCCGATTTCGCTCGCTTTTTTCGGAAAGCAGCGCGGGCGAGCCGCGGGGGGCTCGCCCGAAACGCAAATTAAAATTCAGGTTCGTAACTTTGTATAAATTTTTCCCAGCAGATTTCGCGGATCTCAATGTCGCGTATTTTCAGCATGGTGCAATAGGGCGAAAAACCGAGGTGTCCTTCGCGGATGGGGGTTGGGTCGATATATTCCATCACCAGTTCGTCGTCTACGACCATGAAAGCGTGCCCGTCTACGGCGCCTACCGTCATGCGTACTTCTTTGCCCGGGGTATAGGTATAAGAGGAAGTCAGCGCGCAAAAGCCGCCCGCAGAATTGCTCTCGATGCCGCTCTTGCCGTTGTACCAGCCGTTGAGCCCGCATACATAAGAGACGCCGAGATAATCGCTTTCCTTGTCCCAGTGGGCGCAGAACACGGCGTTGACGTCTCGCGTGGCGGGGAGTACCGTGCTTGCGGTGAAACTCATCATCACGTTTTTGTCAAAGCTTTTGCGGGTGAATAAAATGCCGCCTTTATTACCCGTCTCTTTGCCGATCAGACAGCCGTTTTCCATTTTCCATTCCCCGCCCATGACCATCCAGTCTTTTTCCCAGTTTTCGTCGGGCAGGCTTTTCATGAT
>CALVXL010000088.1 GCA_944369635.1 uncultured Clostridia bacterium | reverse complement strand
ATTGAACGTCGGAAAATACCCGTACCAAAGTTTTACGCTTATAAAATCAACTACTTTATCAAAAGCAAGACGGTCGATGAAATTTCCAATGATACCTGCAGTTAAAATCATCACGCCGTATTTTATACACACGTATTTGTCCTTGACATAAAGGTAATATACATATATGGCAATCAGTGCGATAACGGTCAGAATCTTAAAAACAATCTGCCCCCACGCGGTCTCGCTCAAAAAGCTGAACGCAGCGCCTGTATTATACGAGACATCCCAGAAAAGAAAGTCTTTTATAACGGTTATTTTCTCACCGCCTTCCAGATCGTATTGGTGAAAATAACATTTTGTCAGCTGATCGAAGATAATGATCAGGAAAAGAAGCACCAGCGGAAAAATAACGTGAACTATTTTTCCATGAGTCCCATTTCTTTGCATAATTCCTCCAAATTCAACTCCCCGGGATTGAGCACTTCATTCATATCGAACGCGCAAGCCGTTTCATTTTCAGCATTATCGAGATATTTTTCAATCTTTTTTTTCGGATCGAAGGGCGCACCGTAGCCTTTCAACGCTTCATTTAAACCGTCCAGCTTTTCTTTATTCGTCTGCTCTCCGCCCAAAATTTCATCGATGCGACGGAGCAACTCCGCACTTTCCTTAACCGCAAAATGCTGCGGAAAATTTTTTTCAATTCCTGCAAACATCCCGCTGAAACGCGCTTTGAGTTCCGTCATTCTGCGCACTTCTGCCGCGTATTCAAGTTCGCTTTGTCTTCTCACTTCCTCCGCTTTTTCTTCGGAAGATTGAAGCGTGAGCGCAATGAGATTTTCCCTGTTTTTGTAAGTTTCAAGTTCGGCCGAAAGTTTTTTTATATCCGCCTTCAGCCGCTGAATGACGTTCTTTTGTTCACCGACTATGATCTCGTAGTCGTTTTTCTGTTCGTCCATCAAATCAAGCACTTCTTCTTTATTGTACTTAATTTTATTGATTTTCACTCTCTTTTCCCTTATTTCTTATCGTTTCCAGCATGGAATTTTTCAATTCATACAATGCGTCGGATAAGTCCACTTTGTAAAGATGCGGGCTGTCCAATCGCTTTTGTTCGTCCCAAAGCGTATCCATTTCACTTTTTGCATATGCCTTGATCTCTTTAAGCGTAGGCATTTCGTATACCTGCTCCCCGTTGAGAATGATAGGAACGAGCAAGCTTTTCAAAGTATAATCTTTATAAGTCGTCTTTTTCCATCTTTCCGTCGGGTGAGTAATGGTCAGCGGCTCGGTTTCGTCGTATTCTTCTTCACTGCGCAGATAAATAAGATCTGCTTCCGCCTTTCCCGTAGTTTTATCGTAAATTCTGTAAACATTTTTAAACCCGGGATTGGTTATCTTGGCGAAATTATCCGAAAGCTTGATTTTAGGAATTTCCACGCCGTTTTCAATTACGGCGGACATTTTGTAAACCCCGCCGAGCGCCGGCATATCTTCACTGGTGATCAACCTTGTTCCGACGCCCCAGGTATCGATTGCCGCTCCCTGACTTTTCAAAGAAGCGATGGAACGCTCGTCAAGATCGCCCGAAGCGCATATCTTAACATAATCGTACCCCGCTTCGTCCAGCATTTTACGGGCTTGTTTACTCAAATAAGCCAAATCCCCCGAATCAAGGCGGATTCCCTTGGGCTTTCTGCCCTGTTTTACCATTTCGTCAAAACAACGTATCGCATTGGGAACGCCGCTTCTGAGCGTATCGTAAGTATCGACAAGCAACAAGACATTATCGGGATATGCGTCGGCATAATTTCTGAATGCCGTCAGTTCGTCGGGGAAATTCATGACCCAACTGTGCGCGTGCGTGCCTGAAACGGGAATATCAAACATCTTACCGGCCAAAACGTTGGAAGTGGATGCACAGCCGCCGATAACCGCCGCTCGCGCGCCGTAAATGCCGGCATCCGGCCCCTGTGCTCTGCGCAAGCCGAATTCCATAACCGCGTCGCCTTTCGCCGCATAACAGATTTTTGCGGACTTGGAAGCGATGAGTGTCTGATGATTTATGATGTTGAGCAACGCCGTTTCAACGAGTTGCGCCTCCATGATCGGCGCTTTCACCGTCAGTATCGGCTCGCCGGGAAAGACCACCGTTCCTTCCGGCACGGCATAAACATCGCCGGAAAAACGGAAAGTTTTCAGATAATCGATAAATTCTTCGTCAAACAGCCCGAGATCGGTCAGGTAGGAAAGTTCTTCCGCTCCGAAACGGATATTGTTGATATAATCGATCGCCTGTTCCAAACCTACGGCGAGCGAATACGTGATCATTCCGTTTTGTCGAAAAAACAAATCAAACACCGCAATTTCGTTTTGCCGTTTCTGTTTGAGGTAGCCGTTCATCATCGTAAGCTGATAAAGATCGGTAAGCAAAGTCAGATTTCTACTCATAGTATATACCTCGCATTTACGCCGCAAATGAATGCAGCGAAAATCAAATTATTTATCTTTATTATCGTCCTTAAAAGACTTTATTTCAGGCGGAACATAATTTTCTTCTTCCGTTTTTTCCTTCTCTTCGCGCTCCGCACGGCGCTGTTCGTAATTCTTGTAATCGGGAGATTTATTGAGAGCGATCTGCTCCGTTTTATTTCCCGCAGTAATAAAACTGAACACGACAAAAACCACGGCGATTACGATTGCCACGATTGCAATCAGCCACCATATCATGTGCACAAAATCAGCCAGACAATAGGATACCAGATACATAAACAATACCGCCGCCAGAAAAAAGAAAAACGGAGATTTTTCCGTAAATGCGCGTACCGTTGCGAGTACGCCAAGCCCCGCGCTGACCACGAGGAAAAACATGAAGACTGGATGAGAGCAAAGCGTAAATATTTTACACCATTCCAATACGGTCAAAATAAGCGCAATAAGAAACACGGCAAGCGTAGACAACGCATATGCAAGCTGTTTTTTGCTGATTTTCATAAATTACCCCTCCTTTTTAATTGATTATAGCATTTTTAAGACGGTTTGTAAAGTTTTATTCGACAATCCCTGCCCTGACGCGAAATAAATTCCTTCCCCGTCGCGTTTTCGTTGACAATCGAACTTTTTTACTTTAAAATATCATTATGCACAACAAATTGCCGGAAATTCACGCGCTTTTTTTCGACATTGACGGCACGATTCTTTTCAACGGAGAAATCCCCGACGAAAATGCAGATGCGCTTCTGCAAGCGAAAAGCCGCGGACACAAACTCTTTATAAACACAGGAAGATCGCGAGGCAACCTGCCGCAAAGTATACTTTCTTTGCCCGTCTGGACGGGCTTCTGCTGCGGCGGCGCTTATGCTGAAATCGACGGAACGATTGTAGAAAACAAAACCATGCGGTTTTCCGTTTTTAAAAACATACTCGATTACTGCGAAGCGCACGGTTGCGGTTGTGCCGTAGAGAGCGTAGAAGGTTTTCACACTTTTTGCACCGACCGCTGGAAAACGCCGAATATGACAAAAAAGGAACTGATCGATCTGTTTCCCCGCATACAAGTTACAAAGGTTACTTTTGATAGGGTGCTAACCGATTATAACGGTCTTAAAGGACTTGCTTTCACGCAATTTTCCAACTATACCGAAGCTTTTTTGAAAGGATGCGGAAAAGCCGCGATTATGCAGACAATCATCGATCATCTGAAAACGGACAGATATCACACCGTCGCGTTCGGTGATTCCTATAACGATGAAGATATGCTGAAATTCGCACGCATTTCCGTCGTAATGGCGCATGCACCCGAAGAATTGAAAAAACATGCGAACATCGCCACGGCGTCCTCTTCGACAGGCGTATCGGAAGCGATACGTTTTCTGATTGATGAAAATATTTTATAACTTTTACCAAAAATTTTATTTTTAAGCATACGGCGCGGCAAAAATTTGCCGCGCCGTTTTCCTATGTGAATTTATTTTTCATTACAGAATTCTATCGTAAACATTGTACCGACATTCAGTTCGCTTTCACATAACAACTTCCATCCCGAAATACGGCAGATTTTCTTGACCGTAGCAAGTCCCAGCCCGAAACCGCCGTGTTTTCCGCCGTGCGATTTGTCCACGGTGAAAAAACGATCGAAAATCTTTTCCTTGTTTTCCTCCGAAACGCCTATGCCCGTGTCCCTCACAACGAGTTTTGGCACTGCCCCGCCGGTCACTACGATAATGATAATACCGTTTTCCTTGTTGTATTTGATCGCATTCCGCACTAAATTTCCGACAACTTCCACAATCCGTTCATGTCGGCTGATCACAGTCACATTGTCCTCAATTTCCAATGAAAGCGTCAGATTGCGTTTTTCCATATCCGGTTTCAAAATTTCCGCTGTTTCCATTACAATTTTGGAAAGATTGACTTCATAAGGCGGAAGATCGTCGTTATCGAGCTGATTATAATTGATTACGCATTCCACCAGATTGGAAAGCCGTTCGCTTTGTTTTACGATCGTATCCAAAGCCTTTTTCTTCTGCTCTTCGGGAAGATCGGTCTGCAACAGTTCCGCAAATCCTCTGATAGAAGTAAGGGGCGTATTCATCTCGTGCGTGATATTCGCGATAAAATCGTTTTTGGAAGCAGTCGCCTTGACGACCTGTTCTTTTTCCGCGTTGATTTCGCTTATTTTTTCCGCAATATCCGCATTCATCTTATTCATCATTTCCGCAATGGGTTCCAGTTCCGGATACTTCGTTTCGATCTTTTCGTTCAGCGCGGCTTTTTTCACGCATTCTTTGATGGGTTTCAAAATAAACGACGTGGAAATATACGCGCACAGCATACAGAGCAATGCTTCCAGCGCGACAAGCCATAAAAGCGTAGGCAGCGTCTTCATAAACACGCCTTCCGAAGCCAGTTCGTCAAGACCGAGCCGCAAATAAACATCGCCGACCTTTTTGCAAAAATAAATCGTATTCTGCCCCGCGCTGTCGCTTTTTCGCGTATCATAGCCGGAGCCGTTTTTTTGCGCTTCGATAAATTCCGGCCTGTCGCTGTGATCCTGCCCGGCAAGCGAAGATATTTCGCTGTCGGAAAGCACCTTTCCTTCGGCGGAAATGAAAGTTACCCGCACGCCGAGCTTCTCGCTTAAAGCCTTAGCCGCCGCTGCCGAAGTATCGCTTCCTTCTTCATACATTCGCGCGTAAACTTCAAGCACGCGCAAACTTTCCTGCGTGCCGTACTCGTTGTAAATGCTCGAAGAAGACAGCGCGAATAAAACCAGCCCGACAACGGCGATGAGCACCGTAAAAAGCATGATTCTGATTCTCATATTCTCACTCCGAAACTACAAATTTATACCCCACGCCGAACACCGTTTCGATATAATTGATGCCGAGTTTTCTTAAACGCGCCACATGATTGTCGAGCGTGCGGGTTTCAAGCTCTTCAAATCCCCACACTTCCTGCAATATCTCGTCGCGGGAAAGCACTTTGCCCTCGTTTTCCATAAAGAATTTTAATAGTTTGAATTCTTTTCTGTTCAAGTCGAGTTTTTCGCCGCGGAGCGTAACTGCCATCGTCCCCGTATTCATACAAAGATCGCCGCGCGACATGACGGTTTCCTTTCCGTCCAACCGCCTGAGCGCAACCCTTACGCGCGCGGTCAATTCTAAAATACCGAACGGTTTTGTCACATAATCGTCAGCGCCGAGGTTCAGGCATTTGACCTTATCCGTTTCCTTGCCGAGCGCACTCAGCATAATACAGATCACATTGGGATTTTGTTCTTTTATTTCTTTCAGAACGGTGATTCCGTCGCCGTCGCCCAACATGATATCCAGCAACGCGACGCCCGGCTGCCGTTGACCGAACGCCTCTTTAAATTCGCGGACCGTGCCGAAGGTCTTCAATGCGATTCCGTTCATATCGAAAGTACAGCGGATCAATTCGCGTATACTTTCGTCATCTTCCAGCAAATAAACGAGTTTTTCCATATTATAAATCCACGTAAGTGTGGGCAATGTAGTTTACGTGATCGCCCACCCTTTCCAAATTACATACGAGATTGATGAACACACTGCTGCTTTCGGGTTTACATTCTCCGCTGTTCAGCCGCGCAATATGATCGTTCAACAACTTTTTGCGCATTGCGTCGATCCGATCTTCCGCTTCGTCTATATCCTTTATCAGCGTATATTGCTTTTCCGTAACGAACCGCTTGGTGAGCGAAGAAAGCTCCTTGATATTCTCCAGCATTTCTTCAAGTTTTTTGTTAACATACGAAGAAAATCCCAGATTATCCTTTACCGTCCTGCGGGTATACTTTGTAACGTTTTCCGCAAGCTCGCTGATACGCACGATGTCCCCGACATTGTTATGCATGGCGGAAATCAATTTTTCTTCGTTAATACCGATATTTTGCGAAGAAACTTTAATTAAATAGTTTGTAATGTAACGACTGAGTTCCCCGACGCGTTCGTTATTTTCCTCCACTCTTTTCGCCGCGCTTTCGTCTTTCGCCTTGAAGCCGTCAAAGGCGATCTGCAACGATTCCATGGACATATCCAAAAGATGCAGAACGCTTTTCCCCGTAGCGTCCAAAGCGACGCCGGGCGTAGGCAACATACGTTCGTCGAGAATCTTTTCGCTTTCCGTAACGGACTCCTGTTTTTTATCTCTGATAATCAGTTGGGAAAGTTTGACAAACAAAGCCGTAAACGGCAAAAACAATACGGTACAGATGACGTTAAACGCCGTATGGAACATCGCAATCTGCGTTCCGGGCGCCCCCTGAAACCAACGAACGAACGTTGCGTCCATAAAACCCGGCCAACAGGTAAAGAAAATAAAAAACAAGATTGACCCGAAGGTGTTAAACATTAAATGAATCAGGCTGGCGCGACGGGCATTCTTGCTCGTTCCGATTGAAGAAATCAGCGCCGTTACGCACGAACCGATATTTGTGCCGAGTATCACGTAAAGAACGGAATTTCCGCCCCCGCCGACGATCAGTCCGTCGCTTGCCAGAACGATTAAAATAGAAGTGACGACGGAACTGCTTTGCGTAAGCGCCGTCAAAGCAAATCCGATAAAAAGCAGTAAAAAGGGATTTTTGATGGCAGTAAAGAGTTCCTTTACTTCAGGGTTATTTTTGATAGGGTTGATTGCGGAACTCATGAAATCGAGTCCCACGAAGATCAGCCCGAGTCCCGCAAGCATATATCCGACAGTCTTGTACTTTTCCTTCTTGGCGATCATGTAGATCATCATTCCAATAAATGCGAGCGGCAAGGCAAACATCATGAAATCAAACTGACTCAAAGAAGCCAGTTGCGCGGTGATCGTGGTACCGATATTCGCGCCCATAATCATCGTCGTCGCCTGAAAAAGCGACATAATTCCGGCATTCACAAGCCCGACGATCATTACGGTGGTAATACCGGAACTCTGCACGATTGCCGTCGTTACGGTTCCGATTCCCACGCCGACCAACTTATTTTTGGAAGACTTGTTAAACAGATCTTTGATTTTACTGTTTGCAAGTTTTTCCGTGTTGTCCGACAGAGCCGCAACGCCCATTAAAAAAGCACCCAGCCCGCCCAATAAAGCCAATAACGCCGTCAAATAATCCATGTAATTTTCCTTTTGTTTTTCTTACATTGTAATATAAATGTAAAATTTATTCAAGTTTATTCCGCCCGCAAATGTAATAAAAATGTAAAATTCTATTTACGCTAAGGCGTTTTTCGCCTTAGCAAAGCGATTGATTTCATTCTTTTACAGTAATTTTTCCTAAATTTTCATCTTCTGGAAAATCAAGGTTTTTTACAGCGTTTAATTATGTTTTTTCATATAAAAACACAAAATTTATTTAAAATCATTTGATTATTTTCGTAAATAATTATATTATAATCATAGTATAACTTTCTGAAACGGAGAAACAATGAGAAAAACCGAGGATAAAAGCCAACCGATCGTTTTGCTTTTGCTTGCGTGCGTTTTGATTTTTGCCATGTATTTTTTGGAATTGTTCAACGGCATTTTCAAAACGCTACTCAGCAAAACGTCGGCAGACGAAATCAAAAATCTTATCATTTTTATCCCGAAATTGCTGATTTATATTGCGGCATTTACCGGCATTGCAATATCCGCCTTAAAATATGCGGATACTCCGCTTTTTACGCGAAAACAACATCGCCTGCATCCCAAATATGCTGTAATGATTTTCGTACTCACCTTTGCCGCAGTATTTTTTTCGTGTTGGGCGATCGGTTTCGATTTACCGGTCGTAAAAGAGGTTGGAGCAAGTTCCACCACCGAAAAAGTAATCGAAACGTTGTCGCGCAGCTATCTTCCCTATCTTTTCCGCACGATACTTTCCGTTATGCTGATTGCACTTTTCCAGAATTTTTTTGAATCGGCATTTCCCGCTAAATACATAAAATATATTCCCTTTGGCGGAATTGTCGTCTTCCTGACATGCGGAACTGCCGAACTCTTTATTTCGGCCGATTTGGCGTTGATCTGGGCATATTGGATTTTTTATCTGTTTTACGGAATGGTTTACGTTTTATCCGAAAAAAGACTTATTCTTACCTTACTTCTCGCGTTGATCGTAATAATATTTTAGGAGTTTCATGAAAAATAAATTCGTTTTGTTTTTAAAATCAAACGTTTTCGTTTTTGTATACGTCGCATTATCCGTCATTTTGGAATTTCTGGCGACTTTTTTGGTGTCAGGCGAAGTAAAAATCAGTCGTCCGGGCGTTTTTTTAACATTAATCGGTTTAGCGACAGCGATTTTGTGCATGATCCGCAATCAAAAAGTCCGCTTTTATCTTTCCGCAGCATTTCTGACCGCGCACGCAGTGATAGATCTTGTGTTTATACTGATGTACACCCTTACTTCCGGAACGATCTTCGACTTTGAAATGTTCAATCTGGCAAAAGACGGCATGGGCACGATCGAAGCGACAAGCCCTAACTTCGCTTTTCTGTTTACCTCCTGTTTTCTTGTCGGGCTTTATTTCTTGCTCGGCGGTTACGAAATTGACCGCGCGCCTTTACTCAAAAAGAAAACATCCCTTACCGTTACCGTCAGTATTCTTCTTTGCATTATCTTGGCCGCACAAGGAACGCTCGCCTATTTTGTCGGAAGAAACAAATCGGAAGATCTTTCTTACAAACTGTACGAAAATACCGAAAATTCCTATACAAAACAAGGCATTTTGGGAAATTTCGTCACGCAGCTGTATAAAGGGTTGTTTTTCAACGGCGTCGAACTCGGCGACGCCGTTGAACTCGAAAATTTTATTTTCGAAAAAGTTACCGAAAAAACCGAAAAATTCGGTGAAGCTTCCGGCATGAATACCGTAACAATCCTTGCGGAAAGTCTGGAATGGTTTGCATTTATCAGCGATGAAGAAAGGTACCCCAACGGCATACAGGCCGATGAAGATACCATGAGAAAACTCTTCCCCAACCTTTATGAACTCTACGATACGAGTTATATTGCCGATAACTTTCATTCCAGAGAAAAAACAGATATCTCGGAAAATCTTTCTCTGCTCGGATGTTATCCGACCGATGCTTACGTAAACTATACCTTCCCCGAAAATTCCCTCCCCTTTTCCTCGCCTCAGGTATTAAAAACGCTCACGAATGCGGAAACAGGCTATTTTCACAACGGGTTAAGCGATTTTTACAATCGACACGATTATTACCTGCAATCGGTTAAAATCGATAAATTTTATGCCGACGAAGAAATGGTTGCTTATTCAAAAGATACGGGCGGCAGTTATAAAGATTATACCGAAGAAGGCGAAAGAAATCTCGATTCGGATATGATTTCCCTCTGCAAAGAACTGATGTTCCCGACAGATCGCCGCTTTGATACGCACATATCCACCATCACCATGCACGGACAATATGCCGAACGCGAAAACTTACGCCAATATTATGAAATCATAGACGAATACGGCATATGCCCCATGCCCGATGAAAACGACAAAGAATACGAAAATAAGTATGCGTTCAGAAACTACGTCGCCGCGGCTATGGAACTGGACAAAGCGATAGGCGAAATCCTGAATTATCTGAAAACAACAACCGATCAGAACGGCACGCCTTTAATTGAAAACACCGTAATCGTTCTTTTCGGCGACCATAATGCTTATTATTACGAGCTGTCCGACTACATCAAGGATTTAACCGACCCCGATACTACACGCAAATATACGGATCTGTTCCGCGTTCCGCTGATGATCCGCGTAGGAAATAAACTGCAGGATAAACCTCTTTCCGAAAGGTTGATCGAAAAATTCACCTGCACGGCAGACATTATTCCCACGATCTACGATCTGCTCGGAATCAATTATTTTGAAAACATGTTGTACGGTACAAGCATTTTTTCCGAAGAGACTTCCGTGCTTTATTCCAGAGCATACGACGTTTTCATCACGGATAAAATGTATTTTTACAATCTGAACAACGTCATCTGGCAAAGCGCGGAGGTTGACGACGATTATATTGCGCAAGTCAAAGAAACTGCAAGCGTCTTGCTGAATAAAATTTCACATATCAACAGAATTTATTATAATGACTATTTAAAAGGAGAAAAAGCAGACCTGTTCAATCAACGGCTGAAAGACATAAACAAAACCAACAAAATATGAAATACGAAAACATTATCTTTGACCTGGACGGTACGCTGAGTAATTCGGAAATCAGTATCACTACCACTTTAAAACAGACGTTCGAACATCTCGGCGTTAAAATTCCGCCGTATGAAACGCTCCTGAAATTCATCGGCCCCCCTTTGGTGGAGTCTTTCATGAAATATTGCGGGCTTGATAAAACGGCCGCAATAAACGCACGTCACATTTATCAAAGCTACTTCGATGTAACCGGAAAAGAACTTAACGTACTTTATGACGGAATTGAAGATTTGCTGATCAATCTGAAAAATCAGAGGAAACATCTTTATATTGCCACTACCAAAGAAGAAAAAGCATCCGAATATATCGTCGGAAAACTCGGTATAGCAAAATATTTCGATAAACTGGTCGGCGCCTCGAAAGACAACAGTCTTTCAGAAAAATGCGATTTGCTAAAAAAGCTTTTCACTATCAGCGGTATATCCCCCGATTCCGCCGTATTGATCGGCGACACAACCTACGATGTGATCGGCGCAAGAAAAGCAGGTATAGATTGTATAGCGGTTCTTTACGGATATAATACCGCCGAACAACTGTTGAACGGCGGCGCAAACATATTGGTAAAAGACGTAAAAACTCTTCATAAACTATTTGCCTGAACCAACTGTCTGAAAATCGTATCCCGCTATTGATATGAAACGAAAAAAAACGATCCTTTTACAGACAGTTTTACATTATCGATACTCACCCAAATAATAGATATTAAAGCCCGCTTTTGATTTACTTATGATTTATAATCAAATTATTATGAAACGTCAATAATTTTTATTTGAAATATTTCAAAAGGCTTCCGAAAAAATCGGAAGCCTTTTGAATAAAAGAAAAAGATAAAATATACAAAACGGATTTTACAACCTAAGAAAGTAACAAGTATTTTTTTGACTTTTTTGTAACACTATAAACGCAGCAAAAGCAGAAAATAAAATCAAAACGCGTTAAATCTTTTTTATTTTGTTAATACTTTAACGGAAACG
>CALVXL010000087.1 GCA_944369635.1 uncultured Clostridia bacterium | reverse complement strand
ATTCGTAATGAATAAGGAAATCAAAAACTTTTACGATTTCACGGTGGACGATTTCGCGCTGGAAAATTATAATTTCACCAAGTTGGAAGATAAAATCGAGGTGGCGATCTGATGAAAGCGATCGTTGCGGTTGACGAAAAGTGGGGGATCGGCAGAAAGGGAAATCTGCTTTTTTCCGTGCCCAAGGATATGGCTTTTTTCCGTCAGAAAACGGCGGGCTGCACCGTAGTGATGGGCAGGAAGACGCTGGAAAGTTTCCCGAACGGCAAGCCGCTGAAAAATCGGCTCAATATCGTGCTGACCTCCGACAAGACGCCGCGCGAAGGGTGCGTTGTGGTAAACGATGTGCCTTCGCTATTTAAAAAACTTGCTCGGGTGGACGGCGAAATTTTCGTCATCGGCGGCGCGGCGGTGTATGAAGAGCTTCTGCCCTATTGTGAAGAAGCGTACGTGACGAAGATCGAAGCCGACGGCGATGCCGATACTTTTTTTCCGAATCTCGATGAAAGAGCGGAATTTGTCTTGTCTGAAGAGGGTGCGCGGGAGGAAAGCAACGGTTATTATTTCCGTTTTACGACCTATAAGAACAAAAATTTACAAAAAATGCGCTGAATTCGGTTTTTTAATTGTATAAAGTTATACAATTTATTATTTTTTTTCCGTCGATTTTGACAAATAATGTAATATCTGATAAAATTGTATCAAGGAATTCGTTTTACATGGGTATGTCAAACGGCGGGGGCGAGTAAATTGCATTTACTCGCCCGTTATTTTGGCAAAAAGTGAGGGAAGTTTGAAAAACAATTCATGGGTAAAACCGCGGCATGCGCGTGTTTTTGCGTTTTTGCGGTTTGTAATGCGCGGTTTTGTAAAGCACAGATATCATTACACGGCAGAGCCGTCGTCTTTACCGAAAGGACCGTATCTGATTTTATGCAACCATCAGACGACGATGGATCCGTTTTTTTTGTCGCTTTCCTTCAAGTTTCCCATTTACTTTTTTGCTTCCGACGATATTTTCAATCTGAAAATATCTCCGCTTATCGAATATCTCGTCGCACCCGTGCCGAAGAGCAAATCGCTTACCGATCTGCAGGCAGTGAAGGACGTGTTCCGCATCATCAAAGAAAAGGGCGCGGTGGGTATTTTTCCTGAAGGCAACCGAACGATTTCGGGCGGTCAGTGGGAAATGACGTCGGCTATCGCAAAGCTCGCCAAGGCGGTAAAGGTACCGCTTGTCCTTTACAATCTTTGCGGCGGGTACGGCACGGATCCGCGTTGGGGACATAATATCAGAAAAGGCGAATTTCGAGGGTATGTCCGCAGGGTTTTATCGGCGGAAGAGATGAAAAATCTATCCGTAGACGAACTTTTCGCGATCATCAAAGACGAACTGAAAGTGGACGATACGCTTTCGGGCGTGCGATTTAAAAGTAATAAAAAAGCGGAGTTTATCGAAAGAGCGCTGTATCTGTGTCCCGTTTGCGGCGCGATATCGTCTTTTCGTTCCGAAAAGAACCGTTTCAGATGCGAAAAATGCGGCTTACAGGCGGAATATACGGAGGATCTTCACATTGCTCCGCCCGTCGGCAAGCAGAATTTTAATCGGATTTTCGAGTGGTACGAATACGAGCGCAGGGAGCTTGCGGAGCGCGTTATAAACGGAGAAAAAGTCGGGGACGTGGGCATTTTATTCCGCGAAAGCATCAAATTCAAGCGCAAGAAAAAACTTGCGGGCGACAGGGTTTTTATCGACAAAGAAAATCTTTATATCGGCGACGGATCCGCCCAATCGGTTTACCCGCTTTCCGAAATCACCGCGCTCACCATGGTGGGCAAAAAGAAATTCAATTTCTATTACGGCGGCAAGATTTTGCAGGTCAAAGGAAACAAGCGTTTTTGCGCCGTCAAGTACGTTCATATATTTGACGGAATCCGCGCTCTTTCCATAGAAGAAAGCAAAATCGAAAAAGAGTAAAACTTTGTAAGACTTTTCCCGTTCGGTATCCCGAATCCGACGTTTTTAAGACGTTTTGCGGCGGGGACGGCCGCATCGGTTGTTTTATCGGTTGTTTTGTAAATTATTAATAATCTATTTATAATATTGCGATAAGGAGATAAGAACATTGAGCTTTTCCGAATTCAGCGTCTGGACGTTTATCATGATGCTTGCGGTTCTGCTTTTCAGTATGTTGCTTGCCAGCGCGCTGAAACAGTGGATTCCGTTTTTAAAGAAATCACTTATACCCGTTTCGGTGCTCGGCGGCATAATTTTGCTGATCGTGTCCACAATTACCTACTACGCCGCGGGAGATTACCTGTTTAATCTGAAAGTTTTCGGCGGAAACGGCGAATCGTCGGGTTACAGCGGCATGGAAGTGCTGGAAATGATCACCTACCATTGCCTCGGAATCGGGTTCATCGCCACGGGCATGCGCTCTTCCAAAAAGAAATTCACAAAAGCCCGCGCGGGGGAAATCTTCGATTCCGGCGTGACGACGGTAAACGGATATCTGATACAGGCGTTTGTCGGGCTGATCATCACGCTGATCGCGGCGTATCTTCTTAAGGTGGACGGGTTGATTTCCGCAAGCGGTTTGCTCCTCGCGTTCGGTTTCGGGCAGGGCACGGGGCAAGCGCTCAATTACGGAAAAATTTATCAGATCGAGCACGGATTTGTCGGCGGCGGCAACTTCGGTTTGACGATTGCCGCACTCGGGTTTTTAGTCGCATGTATTTTCGGCGTGATTTATATCAACTATATGCGCCGAAAGGGATTGATCAAGATCGATAATTCTTCCAAGCGCTCTTCGCTGGAAGATTACGAGGAAGAAAACGAAATACCCGTCGTATCTTCCATGGATAAGTTCACCGTGCAAATCGCTATCGTACTGGCCGTGTACGCGCTTTCTTACGGGTTGATGCTCGGTTTTTCCGCATTGCTTCCGAGTCTTTCGGATACGCTTTTCGGCTTTAACTTTTTTATCGGCGTGTTGCTCACTTTGCCCGTAAAGGCGCTGCTCAATAAGCTTTATGCGAAAAAAATCGTCAAAAAACGTATCGTAAATAACTTTATGATGGATCGTATCGGCGGCTTTGCTTTCGATTTGATGATCGTTGCGGGTGTGGCGGCGATCCAGATCCCTTTGCTTGCCACGTATTGGGGCGTGTTGCTCCTGCTTGCGGCGGCGGGAACGGTGGTGACTTTCGTTTACGTCAATATCGTCTGCAAAAAACTTTTTCCGTCTTATCGTCACGAACAGTTTCTCGCGTGGTTCGGCATGCTCACGGGAACGGCCAGCACGGGAATGATCTTGCTGCGCGAAATCGACGGTTCGTACCGTACGCCTGCCAGCGAAAACCTCGTTTATCAGACGTTGCCCGCCATGGTTTTCGGGTTCCCGCTGATGTTCCTCGCGCGTTATGCCGCGGAAAACGATCTCGCCGCGCTCATCACGTGTATTGTGGTGGCGGTAGCGTTCGTTGTGTTGAATATCGTGCTGTTCCGCCGCAGTATCTTCAGGAAAAGGACGGCCGTTGCGGTCTCTGCCGGCGCGCAGCAAAGCGAGGGGCAGCCTTCGGAATCGCAAAGCGCGGAAAGCGGCGGTTCGGAAAATGTTTCCGAAAAGGAAAATTTTGACGGCCGCGCTTAAATTTAGGGTTTCTTTAATTTCCGTCGAATTTTAATAATATTCGTGCAAAAAGCGCGCCTTTCCCGAAAGAAAGGCGCGCTTTTATAAAATAAAAAAACGGCGCCGCATTCGAAGAGCGGCGCCGTTCGCTTTTTAAATTTTTTGTTTTATGCGTTGCATTTCAGGATAAAATGAATTGTTTGGTCCGCGCCATGATCTTTTCGGGAAGCGGTTCGTTGCAGATGACCGTATCGAATACCGATATATCGCAAAGATTATGCCAGAAAGATTTATTGATTTTCGTGCTGTCCAGAAGGAGCACTTTTTGCCTGGAACGCTCGATCAGCGCATAGCGGATTTCGTTTTCCGAAGCGGAAGTGTCTGTCGCCAGACCGTCTTCGGAAAGTCCGTGACAGGAAACGAAACAGATATCAGCGTTGTATTTTTTCACGCAGTTGATCCCGTTTTCGCCGACCAGCGAGTAGGACCCGTTGATGGCCTCGCCGCCCGTGCAGATAAATTTGATATTGGTCTGGCTGAGCATGTACGCGGTTTTGATGCTGCAAGTGATGACGATGATATCTTTGAATTTTTCCAGATATTTGATCAGATGCGATACGGTGGAGGAGGCGTCCAGCATGATGATGGCGCCGTCGTGCACCAGCGTAGCGGCGGTTTCGGCAAGGTTTCTTTTTATGTTATAAACGAGTTGTTCGCGCGCCGAAAGGGCGATCTGAGAATCGGGCGGCAGTTTGTTTGCCATGATTTTCCCGTAAGAGCGGATCACGAGCTGCTGTTTTTCCAATTTGACGATGTCGCGGCGGATCGTAGCTTCGCTTGCATACAGCATTTCCGCAAGTTCTTTTACGCGGATGCTGTATTTTTTTTCGAGAATATTCATGATTTCTTTTTCGCGATCGTTGTTTGACATAACCCTTATCCTTCCGCTCGTTAAAGCCCGATAGACCTTTCGATAAATCTTTATCAAAGAGATTTTCGTATATACGATTTATTATAATATAAACCCGTCCGGTTGTCAATGTCGTCCTCAAATATAATAATAAGATGATTGTTTATTTGAGCGATGTGATTGCGTTTTTGACGCTTTTCTTGCATTTTTTGATTAAATTAAACAATATGATCGGCGAATATTGACTAAACCGCGCAACTGATTTATAATAACAACGCAATAATGATAAAATACAGAATCGGATAGTGCGCGTTATTTTTTCCGCGCGATATGCGGAAAAAAGAAAAACGGGCGGGTTGTTCTTCCCGCAGATAAGGGGGATCGGCCGGATAAAGAAAACGGGTACCCGTTTTGTGTTGGCTTGCCAACACAAAACTACTTTAACAGCCGAACGAACAACAAGCAAATTACCGGCTCGCGGTAAAATAAACGTTTTCCAGGAGGAAAGGATATGAAAAAAATGAAGAGATGGCTGGGCTTATCGTTGATGGCGGTTTTTGCCTTTATAATCAGCGTGAGCTCCGTTGCTTGCCGTGGCGGCGCAAACGGCGGGATTAAAATCGATCCCAATCGTACGCAGTTATACGTCAGCAGTCACGCCGGCGGTTTCGGCTCGGATTGGCTTACGGCGGCTTCTGCGCGTTTTGAAGAATATTACAAAGACACTTCTTTCGAATCGGGAAAGACGGGCGTACAGATCATTCCCGATACGCCAAAAACGATCGGTACGGGTTTGCTTGCGGATATCAAAAATAACCGTAACAACGTAATTTTTACGGAAAGCGTGTACTATTACGATTACATTGCGGCGGGCGCCATGGCGGATATTACCGATATCGTTTCGGGTGAAAATTCCGATCTTACGGAATACGGCGACAACGGCGGGAATATCGAAGGAAAGCTCACCGAACAGCAGATCGCTTATTACAAGACGAGCGACAATAAATATTACGGCGTTCCGCATTACGCGGCTTTTATGGGCATCATGTACGACGTCGATCTGTTCGACGAAAAAATGTTCTATTTTGCCGATAACGAAAACAACGGTAACGACGGTTTCATTATCAGAGCGAACGACAAGCGTTCCGCCGGGCCCGACGGGAAATACTGCGAAGTATGCGCGGCAAACGGCTACGATTACAGCAACCACGTCTGCGACGACGGTCTGCCTGCTACATACGACGAATTTGTGAAGCTTTGCGATTATATCGCCGGCGCGGGCGTTACGCCGCTGATCTGGTCGGGCGAAAACCATGCCGACGTTTTCGGCAAGTTCATGGCGCAACTTGCGGCGGATTTCGAAGGCGATGAATATGCGCTGAACTTCTCGTTCTCCGGTGAAGCGACGCACCTTGTGGATTCCATCGACGCCGACGGCACGGTACACTATAAACCCGCTACGCAGATTACGAACGCGAACGGTTACGAATTGTATTCTTCGGCCGGCAGATATTATGCGATTGACTTTGTGGAAAAAATTCTCTCCAAGTCGACCTATCACCATGACTTTGTATTCAACGTCACGCATTCGCATATGGACGCACAGGATGACTTCTTGTACAGCAAGGATGAAGATAAGCGTATCGCGATGCTGATCGACGGAAACTGGTGGGAAAACGAAGCGGATTCCACTTTTGCGGACATGTCCAACGGCAATCCCAACGATCCCAATTCCCGTCAGAGCCGCCGCATCGGCTATATGCCGTTACCTAAGGCGACCGAAGAACAGGTCGGAGAAGGGGAGACGCTTACCGACTTCTTGTATTCTATGGGCTTCATCAACGTGAACAGTTGCGATACTCCCGTAAAACTCGATCTTGCGAAAAAGTTTTTAAAGTTTGTCAACTCGCAGCAGTCTCTGGAAGAATTCACCGTTCTTACGAGTTCGCCCAAGAGCCTTGAATACGAAATGTCGGACGAATCGCTTGCGAAAATGACGTATTTCGGAAAGAGCATGTGGAATACGAGGGAAAGCGCAAATGTCGTTTACCCGTACAGCACCAATTCGCTTTATCTGAATCATCAAAGCGATTTCGTCTTCCAGTCGGGTTTCCAGTCGAAACTGAATAACCAAATCGTCACCGACATTTCGAAGAAGATCAACGACGAACATATTTCCGCAAAAGAAGTATTTGAAGGAATTATCGCGTATCGCACCGCCGAACAGTGGGCTGCAAATTATGCGAGTGAGATAAATTGAAAATGAAAAAGAAAAGTAAAGTTGAAAAAAAAGAAAACGAAAAATTTGCCGCGTTCAAGCGGGCGGTTTCCGATTTCTTTTACAACTTATCGGTAAAAGTGCACGGCAAAATGCCGCATAAGCAGGCAGGCGCGACCGCCATCGGATTGAAAAAGCGCAACGACATGATTTTTTACTGTCTGATGATGCTTTTTCCCGTGGCGCAGTTCTGCACGTTTTATATCGCGGTCAACTTAAATTCCGTAATTTTGGCATTTCAGTCGTACGATACGCTAACCGGCGTGCATTCATGGGCGGGGTTCGATAATTTCAAGCTCGTGTTCTACAATCTGTTCAACGACCCTACCATGTTGTATTCCGCAAAAAATTCGCTTATCTTATATGCCTGCGGGCTTGTCGTCGGCGTGCCGCTCGCCTTATGGTTCAGTTATTACATCTATAAGAAAAAACCGCTTTTCAGAGTGTTTAAGGTCATGCTGTTTCTTCCGTCGATCATTTCCGCCATCGCCATGTCGGTCATGTTCACGTATTTTGCGGAAAGGGCGATTCCACAACTTTTGAAACTGATTTTCAACAAATCGTTTGAAGGGTTGCTGAGCGGCTCGAAAACGGCGTTCGGTACTTTGGTGTTTTACTCCATATGGATCGGTTTCGGAACGGGCATACTGATGTATTCCGGCGCGATGAACTCCATTTCGGACTCCGTTGTCGAAGCGGCGCAGATCGACGGGATCGGCATGATCCGCGAATTTTTCAGCATAACCATCCCGCTCATCTATCCCACTATCGTTACGTTCCTGGTCGTCGGGGTGGCCGGCATTTTCACCAACCAGATGAATTTGTTCAGCTTCTTCGGTCCGAATGCGGAAAATTCTCTGTCTACGTTCGGCTATTATCTTTATAAGAACACGCAGACAGCGTCTTTTTCCGATTATCCCTATCTCAGCAGTATGGGTATCGTCATGACGATTGTCGCCGTTCCGCTCACGCTTCTGGTCAAGTATCTGCTGGAAAAATTCGGGCCGAGCACCGATTAGGAGGACGTATGGAAAACAATACCGAAAAAAATAAAAATTTTGTTTCCGACGAATCCGCCTCGGGCGATCGATCCGTCTCTTGCGAGAAACAGGTCTGCGCGGCGGACGCCGCTTTGGCCGAAGATGTTTTTATAGAGAAAAAAACGTCGGTGAAGCAGAAAAGGAAATTCAATTTCAGCATTCTTATGCTGATTTTAGGCATCATTCTCGTATTGTATTCTGTTTCTTTGGTGCTGCCCATCATCTGGGGCATGATCTGTTCGTTGAAGACCAAAGCGGATTTCCGAACCAACGTGTTCGGTCTGCCGGAAGGCTGGCCATGGAACTGGGCATGGGAAAATTACGAATCGGTCTTCCAGACGTTCATGATCCCGGTCGAATCGGGCGCAGGCACGAGAAACGTTTACTTCCTCGAAATGATGTGGTATTCCATTTTGTACGCGGTAGGCTGTTCCTTTGCGGCGACTTTCATTGCGAGCGTGGTGGCGTATCTCGTTGCAAAATTTCCCTATAAGTTTTCGAAAATCGTTTACACCGTCGTCATCGTGGCGATGATATTGCCGATTGTAGGCTCGCTGCCCAGCGAGATCCAGATGGCGCGTGCCCTCGGATTTTTCGATCACATCTGGGGATTGTGGCTGATGAAAGCCAATTTCTTAGGACTGTATTTTTTGGTGTTTCACGGCGTGTTTAAAAATATACCGCAGGAATTTTCCGATGCGGCGTATGTGGACGGCGCGGGAAATCTGACGGTGCTTTTCCGCATCGTTTATCCCATCATAAAAAATACGTTCTTTACCGTAATGTTGCTTAATTTTATCGCGTTCTGGAACGATTATCAGATTCCGCTCATCTATCTGCCGAGTTTTCCCACGGCGGCATACGGGCTGTACTGGTTCACGAGCGCATCGCTGAACACCAATTCGAACGTGCCGATGAAACTCGCGGGTTGTATGATCGTGCTCGTTCCCATTTTGGTTTTGTTCCTGTTTTTCAGCAACCGTCTGATCGGAAACATTACCATCGGCGGATTAAAAGAATAGCGTATTAAAAGAAAAAGTATAGCGAAATAATGAACAGTAAATAGAAGGAGGTCCGAATGAAAGAAAGAATTGCCTGGCGTAAAGGTGCGCTGATCGTCGCTTTTGCGGCGATGATCGTATGTCTTTTGGCGACGATGATCTTCGTACGCGGGACCAACGCGCAGGGAGAATTGCAGGAAGAATACCGTATCGGTACCGTTTTGAGCGTACCCGATATGAAGGTCACCGTAGACGGAAAGGAATACGACGCCGATACGGTCATTCGTTTCCCGAGCGGCGCGTCTTATTCTTCCGCACAGATCACGCTCTCCGAAATGGGGCTTTACACTGTGGAAAACAGTGCGTACGTGAACGGGAAACTTCACAAGGAAAAAGTATACTTTAGCGTTTATAAAGATCTTTACGAAATCGAAGGCGGCATGAATGCCACGGCTACGTATTCGCCTTCGCCGCTCGTTCCCGATGTGGACGGCATTTATCTGCGGCTCGACGCAGGGGCGGTTTTCCGTTATAACCGCATTATCGATCTCAACGAACTCGGCGGAACCACGCCGGTTATCACCACGTTTTATTCTCCCGAAAAAGTGGGGGAAATGGACGCGCTTACATTCTGGATCGTTCTTACGGACGCATACGATCCCGATAATTACGTGACCGTAAAATGTAACGCGACGCGCGACGGCATCGAACACGGCGTAACCTATTTGCAGGCGGGCGCGGCGAACCAACCGACCACGGGCGTAGAATGGAACCTCAACAAGGTTCACAGAAACAATATTTACGGATTTGCGATCTCCGCGTCGTTTTACGGCAAGCCGAAGAGCGGGGAACTGAAGG
>CALVXL010000086.1 GCA_944369635.1 uncultured Clostridia bacterium | reverse complement strand
CCATCGTCGTAGGCGGCGTTCAAGGTTTTCAGCCGCTTTTCCGTCGTGTTGCCGAGTTTTACCGTTGAAGAAACGGAGTCGATCACGGCGTCATATTTTTTACCGTAATATTTTTTGACCCAGCTTTCATAGCGAAGGCGCAGTTTGTCGTCTGGTTTTCGAATGCTTTTATAAAGGCTTTCCAGCGCCTTGCCCAAATCCGAGCCGTAATCTTCCTTATCGAACTGCGCGTTTACAAGATAATCGCCCGCCGCACGTTCGTAAGATTTTATTGCGCGCTCTTCGTTTTCTTTCTGACGGGTGATATAGGGCTTCAAATCTTCGGGAAATTGGCGGTATGCGTCGTAAACCGCCGTCAGTTTATCCCGCGTCTTTTCCAAATCGGTATCGTAAACGTCGTCGGCAAGCACGGCGATCGCCGCTTCCTTTTCCGCGGCGCGCCTTTTTAATTCTTCGCGGCGTTGCGCTTCTTTCTGTGCCTCTTCCCGTTTTCGCTTCTGTTCCAGCAGATTCTGATAATACGGGGAAGCAAGGTATTCTTGTTTTGCCGTTTCCAAAATCGCCTTCAGGTTAACGTCCCCGTCGGTCATAAAGCGCAACATGTTCTTATAGTTGGCGTTCTTTTCCAGTTCGTCGTCCTCCATAAGGCGGGAAAGCTTTGAGGTTTTGCACTGCGCTAAAAGTTTATAATACCACGCTTCCGCATTTTTCGGCTGTTGTTTCAAAACAGCGCTCGCCGTGTCTTCCGCTTCGTCAAACTGTCCGTTTTCCACCTGGATTTGCGCAAGTTCCAAAAGCGTCGCCACCGATGCCGCGCTTCCGGATTCGAGTGGGGCGACGGAGCGCATGTTTTCCAGCTTTTTCATCTGCTCCGCCTGCTGGCGCGTGAGTTCTTCCATCTGCTTGCGTTGCTGTTCCTGCAGCCGTTCTATCTCCGCCCGTTGTTTCTCTTCCAAAGCTGCAATCTTATCCACGGGCTTGATGACGTTTTTCATCACCTCCGCAAGCCGCTTCATCAGTTTGATATCCGCATTGACGCCCTGATAGCTTTTCAGTTCGGAAGGCAGGCTTTCGGGCCGGAAACCGTCGATGAATACGGGTATAATACATTTTTCCTTGTTGCCCTTATTGAACGCAAGATATCTCGACCACTCGTTTTTCAGCCATTGCGACTGGATATATTCCGTTTTGGAGCACATCAAAAGCATTACCTTTGCGGTGTACAATCCGCGGTAAATGTTCGGCTCGTATTCGCGGGTGGTCAGCGACTCCAGCGTGCGTTCGCTGAAAAAGATATTGTAATCCTTAATGAATTCGTTATAGATATTTTGCGCGATTTCGTAATCTTTCGTCTTGCCCGTTCCCGAAGAATCGGTGCTTTTGAAGCAGATGAAAACGTCGTACGGGTCGGTCGTTACCGCAATGCGGTTGTAAAGCTGTTTTGCCGTGGCAATTTTTTCGCTTTCCGATTCGTAGGCGTTTTTTTTCACGTCCGAGATCGTGGGATAAAGGGCTTTTACCTTTTTAAGGTATACGGAATCCTGAACACGTACGTCGGAAATCCCGTAAAAGGAGGGAAATTTCACCCCCTGTCCGTCTTCTTCGAACAAAACTTGTTGTTCGCATAAAAATAATCCCCAAAGCGCTTCCGAAAGGTCGGCGTCGGGATAATTTTTTATGATTTTTTCATAAATTTTCGCCGCCGCGTCGAAAGAAGCCGCCTGCCGAAGATTGAACGCTTGCGAAAGCTCCGCGCTTTCCGGGGATTGAAACGTCTCCGCCGCATATACGTTCGAGCAATACGGGCAAACGTATTGATTGTCCTTTCTCTCTAAAGTTCCGCCGCACGTGGTGCATTGAAACAGTTGCATAATACTCCTCCACTTTATAACACTACTAATTATTATAAAATGTTTTCAATGTCATTGTCAATCTATTTATCAATTTATTTTTTGTAGTATAAAAAAAGAAAAAGGTGGGAATAAACAAGATATCCGAAATAAAAAAGGCAGGGAGAAAAAATGAAAAAAATCTGCATAATCTTAATGATAATAACCATAATAATCATAGGTTCGGCGGCGTATCTCAAAAATAACGAAACGCATACCGAATATTTGCGCATACATATCCGCGCGGACTCCAACGAAGAAGAGGCGCAGGCGGTCAAGTACAAGGTAAAGGGGGAAGTGGTAAAACTGCTCACCCCGTATCTTTCGGAATGCCGCACCAAAGCGCAGGCGGAGGAAACGCTTGAAAATCTGCTCGGCGAAATCGAAAAAACGGCGGACGCGGTACTCGCGGCTAACGGATTTTCCTACCGCTCGAAAGCGAGCGTAAGGGAAGAGGAATTTCCCACGCGCGTTTACGAAGATTTTACGCTCGACGCGGGTTTTTACGACGCGCTGATCATCGAACTCGGTTCCGGAAAGGGCGATAACTGGTGGTGCGTGGTCTATCCGCCGCTGTGTTTTACCGGCGGGGAGTGCGGATATATATACAAAAGCAAAATTCTCGAAATCATCGAGAGTTTCAGAAAGAAAAACTAACGGAGGAAAAATGAAGAAACTGGTTAAAACCGCCGCCGTGCTCATGATCATCTTTACGCTCGGGTTCTGTTTGACCGGCGTAATCGGGCGTTCGCCCGAGATTACGGCGAGCGCGGCGGTGTTGCAGCAGGGCAGCCGCGGCAGCGACGTAACCACCCTGCAAAAGAAACTCAAAAACTGGGGCTATTACTTTGGCTCCGTAGACGGAATTTTCGGTTCCCAGACAAAGGAAGCCGTTAAGTATTTCCAAAGGAAAAACGGGCTGGCGGTAGACGGCATCGTCGGCGTGAAAACGCTCGCCGCGCTGGGCATGACGCTCGGCAGTTCGTCGTCTTCGACGAGCGGGTATTCCGATTCCGATATCACCCTGCTCGCGCGGCTCATCTACGGTGAAGCGCGCGGGGAAAGCTATACGGGACAGGTCGCCGTCGGCGCAGTGGTCTTAAACCGCGTAAAGAGCGCGTCTTTTCCCAATACCATAGCGGGCGTGATCTATCAGCCTTATGCGTTCACGGCCGTTTCGGACGGACAGATCAACCTGTCGCCCAACGAGACGGCGCGTAAAGCGGCCATCGCCGCGATGAACGGCTGGGATCCCAGTTACGGCGCGATCTATTATTACAATCCTTCCACGGCGACGAGTTCGTGGATATTTTCAAGGCAGACCACGGTGGTCATAGGCGACCACGTGTTTGCGGTATAACGGAGGAAGAACCATGGCAGAAAAGAAAAACAGCGCGCTTATAAAAGCGGAAAAAGCGGCGGGCGATCCCGTGGAAAAGCAGGACGCCGAGCGCGAAGAAACCATACGCGCCATCAAAGAAAAGCAGAGGGCCGACGAGCGGATTGCAAAGGCGCGTGCGAAAAATGCGAAAAAAGAACACCGCGCCGCGTTAAAGGCGGAGGAAATGCGCCAGAAGCAGGCCAAAAAAGCCCGCGAAGACGCGGAAAAAGCGCGCAAGGCGGAAATTATCCGCGAGAGAAAAGCGGAGGCGAAAGCCGAAAAGAAACGCGCTAAACAGATGAAAAAGCGCGAAAGAGAAAGACGCCGTAAAGAAAACAAAGGATACGGCGGCTGGCTGGCGGCAGTCATCTCGCTGGGCGTTACGGTGTTGGTGCTTTCTTCGGTGCTCGCGATGAATATTTTCATGCCGACGGCTACCGATAAACAGCTTGCGGCGATGTATGAAAAATCTTATTACGATACCGTGACGTACGTTTCCAATCTGGACAGCAATCTTTCCAAAGCGCTTGCGACCAAGGACGGCGACGCGTTGCAGAAATATATGCTGGAGCTTGCGGTGCAAAGCGAGCTTGCGGAAAACGACATCAACCGTCTGCCGCTCGAGGACAGCGCGAAGTTTTACACGACCAAGCTCATCAACCAGATCGGCGACTTCGCAAAATATCTCAATAAAAAGCTTATCGACGGCGAATCGCTTACCGAAAGCGATATAGCGGCGCTGAATCAGCTTTACGAAGCCAACAGGCAGTTCAAGGAAAGCCTTGCGCGTATCACCTATAAGATGGGCGAAGGATACGATTTCAAAAAGCTGGAAAAGGACGGAAGCGAACTTCTGAGCGGCATGGAAGAGCTGCAGAACCTGAGCGCGGAATATCCCGAACTCATCTACGACGGACCGTTTTCCGACGGACAGAACCAAAAGGAAGTAAAAGGGCTTGTCGGCGAGGAGATCACCGTGGAGCAGGCGCGCGAAAAGTTCGTGGCGGTGTTCAACGAATACGGAATTTCCGAAATCGAGGACGCGGGGGAAACCAGCGGCAGATTCGATTGCTATAACTTTACCGCGATGTCGGACGGCGCCCGCATTTATGCGCAGATCAGTAAAAAAGGCGGACACGTCATATTGTTCGATTATTATAAGGACTGCTCCGTCATCAATTACGACGGCGAGGATCTGATCCCCGTCGGGCAGGAATTTTTGAAAAACCTCGGTTTTGAAAACATGACCTGCGTGTGGGCAAGCAGTTCGCAGGCGGTAACGTCTTTGAACTTCGCTTACGAGCAAAACGGCGTCATCGTCTATTCCGACCTCGTCAAACTTACCGTTTGTCAGGAAACCGGCAAAGTGACGGGTATGGAAGCGGCGCCGTATTATATGAATCACGTGGAAAGGAATAT
>CALVXL010000085.1 GCA_944369635.1 uncultured Clostridia bacterium | reverse complement strand
GCTACATCAAATACGTTTCCGTCGGCGCAAGCAGGGAACAGTACGTCGTTTTAGAAAAAAAATAACAAACGCGCAAAGCGTTGCAACGCCGCGCGGCTGAAAATAGCCGCGCGGCGCCTTGCGGTATAAAGAGAAAAAAGGAATTGTATCTGATATGAAAAGAGGTTACGGAATTTTAATGCATGTTTCCATGCTTCCCAACCGTTACGGGATCGGAAGCTTCGGAGCGGAGTGTTTTTCGTTTATCGATTATCTTTCGCGCGCGGGCGCAAAATATTGGCAGGTGTTGCCGCTCAGCCAGACGGGCTTCGGCAATTCGCCCTATCAGTCTCCCGCGGCGGGCAGTCTGAATCCCTATTTCATCTCCCTCGACACGCTCTTTCATGAGGGGCTTTTGACGAAAGAGGAATGCGCCGTAGCCGAAACGCCGCTTACGCTTATCGATTACGGCAGGTTGTATGCGGAACGCTACCCGCTTCTTCGCAAGGCTTTTTCCCGTTTCAACGTAAAATCGCCGGCGTTTTCCCGCTTTGTCAAGAAAGGCGAATTTGCCGATTACGCGCTGTTTATGGCGATCAAGTCGGCGCGGGGCGGCGCGTCTTTCGACGTGTGGGAACGCCCGCTGAAATACCGCGACCCCGCCGCGCTGGCGCAGTTTGCCGCGGAACACGAAGAGGAAATTCTCTTTTGGCAGTTTTTGCAGTACGAGGCGGCGCGGCAATGGAAAAAAGTCGTATCGTACGCACATGAAAAGGGCATAAAGATCGTGGGGGACATTCCCATCTACACGGCGTACGATTCTTTGGAAGTGTGGCGCAATCCCGAACTTTTCAAACTCGACGGCGAACTGCGCGCCACCATGGTGGCGGGAGTGCCGCCCGATTATTTCAGCGAAAGCGGGCAGCTTTGGGGCAATCCCGTTTTCGATTATTCGCGCCACGAAGCGGACGGTTTTAGCTGGTGGACGGAGCGCGTGCAAAGGGCGCTTGAAAATTACGATTATCTGCGCATCGACCATTTCCGCGGGCTGGATCGGTATTACGAAATTCCCGCGGGCAGTCCCGACGCGAAAAACGGCCGTTGGGTGGACGTGCCGCACGATAAACTTTTCGCCGCCCTTTTCGAAAAGGTCGATAAACGCCGTATCATCGCGGAAGATCTGGGCATTTTGGATGACGGCGTATATGCGTTGCTCGAAGAGACGGGATTCCCCGGAATGTGCGTGCTTTCCTTTGCGTTCAACGGCGATAAGGAAAACAAATATCTGCCCGAAAATATCGAAAAAAATTCCGTCTGTTACACGGGCACGCACGACAACGACACCCTGCGTTCGCTTTTGCAGCATATGAGCGCGTGGGATAAAAACAATTTTGTCGTCGGCGTAAAAAACAGCCTGCGGGCATTCGGTTTGAACCGCAAGGCGGTAACGGACGCCGATCTTTCGCGCGCGGTCGTGGAACTCGGTTTCGCGTGCAAGGCGGACGTTTTCATTTTGCCCATGCAGGACGCGGCGAACCTCGGCGGGGAATATCGCATGAACGAACCCGCCACCGATAAAGCGCAGAATTGGAGCGTGCGTATCGGCGCAGAACACTTCACTTCTGCCGTTGCAAAGAGGCTGAAAACCCTTGCCGAGCGGTACAAGAGATGAAAAAGCGGTTGACAGAGAAAAGAAATTCGGTTACAATAAAAATATAAGGAGAAGGTATGGAAAGAGGACTGCTTACCCCGTTAAAATTATTGAGAAGACAGGTTTTTGTGGAAGTGGCGCGCGTCGCGTTCGAATGCGACGGTGACATCAACGACGCCATCGAAGCGATACCTTACAGCGTAACGCCCGGCGATAAGCCGCTTTACCGCGAGAGCATCTGGCGGGAACGCGCGATCTGTTCGGAACGCGTCAGACTGACCATGGGGCTTTCGCTCCGTCCGGAAGATAAGCCCGTGCACATCACCAAGGGATTGCACGAAAGCGACATCGCGGATAAATATTACGAACCGCCGCTGATGCAGGTCATACCTTCGGCGTGCGCGGCGTGTCCGCCCAACCGCTATATGGTAACCAACAACTGCCGCGGTTGCGTGGCGCATCCCTGTACGGAAGTTTGCCCGAGAAACGCCATTTCCATCGTGGACGGCAGATCGGTCATCGACCAGAACAAGTGTATCAAATGCGGCAAATGCAAAAGCGTTTGCCCTTACGAAGCCATCGTGCACCAGACGCGTCCCTGCGCGCAGGCGTGCGGCGTAAAAGCTATTGAAAGCGACGATTTAGGCAGAGCGCGTATCAATAACGATAAATGCGTATCCTGCGGCATGTGTATGGTCAGCTGTCCGTTCGGCGCGATCGCGGATAAATCGCAGATCTTCCAACTGATCCGCGCGTTAAAACGCGGCGACGAAATCATCGTCGCGCTCGCTCCCGCATATGTGGGGCAGTTCGGCGACAAAGCCACGCCGGGCAAGATCAAAGCGGCGTTGCGGCTTTTGGGATTCAAGGAAGTGTACGAAGTAGCGCTCGGCGCGGACATGGGCGCAGTCATGGAAGCGAAACACTACGCCGAAGAAGTCGCCACGGGCAAAATCCCGTTCATGCTCACTTCCTGCTGTCCCGCGTGGGCGGTTCTGGCGAAAAAATATTTCCCCACGACCATCGATAAAATTTCCAACACGCTCACGCCCATGGTGGCTACGGCGCGCACCATCAAGAAAAAGCACCCGCAATCGCGCGTGGTATTCATCGGGCCGTGCGCGGCGAAAAAACTGGAAGCTTCCCGCCGTTCGATCAGAAGCGACGTGGATTTCGTGCTGACGTTTGAAGAACTGTCCGCTATTTTCGAGGCGAAAAATATCGATATCGAGGAGCTCGAATGCGAAGAGGAAATGCACGACGCAACGGGCGCGGGCAGGGGTTACGCGGTAGCGGGCGGCGTTGCCGGCGCGATCGAAAAATGTATCAAGGAATATTATCCCGGCACGGCGCTCAATATCGAGCATTGCGAGGGGCTTGACGAATGCAGTAAAATGTTGATGCTTGCAAAGCTCGGCAAAAAGAACGGCTGTCTGATCGAGGGAATGGGCTGTCCCG
>CALVXL010000084.1 GCA_944369635.1 uncultured Clostridia bacterium | reverse complement strand
CGGCAGAATCGGCGCGGGAAATAACCTTGCCAGCGGAAAGGGCGCGACGAAAGCTTCATATAGCTATGCGGGCGGCGTGGTCGGCGTTAATTACGGCACCGTTTCGCAGTGCGCTACGTCCGCTTTGTCGGGTGCGGCTTATGCGGGCAACGTGTTTGCACAGAGAAACGCCAAGGGCGGCGAAGATAACGGCAACAACTATCTCGGCGGCATTGTCGGGCTCAACGAAAAGGGTGCTGTGGTAACGGAAACCGTAAACGTTGCGAAGAACATGAACGGCGATAACTACATCGGCGGCATCGCGGGGCAGAACAAGGGGACGATAACCTATTCCTACGCGACGAACGAAGTCGGCGGCAGAACGTACGTCGGCGGTATCGCGGGCAACAATACGGGGACGATCGAATATTGCTGGACGTCTTCGGCGTTCAACTCCAACACGGGTTCGAGCACAAGCGAATTCAACCGCGCGGATACCGACAGTTTTTATGCCGTTTCCGACGGTACGGTAAATAACTGCGTATACATGACGGAAACCGACGGAACTCTGCCCACGGGCACGGGTAACGAAGCGGGCACGGAAACGACCATGGCGACAAAGGACGCCGTTTCGGGTAAATGGGTTGAAAAGGACGGCTTAACGGAGCTTGACTGGCGCACGAAAGAAACGGTAAACGTTACTTTCGTCATCAACGGCGATACGCAGGTAGTTGCGGTAATCAAGGGCGAAAGCGCTGTTGCACCGCATGTTGACGTTGCCGAAGGGTACGTCTTTGTGGAATGGAGAACCGATCTGAACGATCCCGAAAGCGTTTGGGAAGACGGCAGTGCGGTAACGATGAATATAACCGTTTACGCGTATATTATGGAAGTACAGCCGTACACCGTGAAATTCGACGCCGACGGCGGCGAAGGGACGATGGCGGATCAGCAGTTCGGCGCTTCCGAAGAAAAGGCGCTCGCGCCGAACGCATTCACGAAAGCAGGCTACACCTTTGTATGCTGGGAATATAACGGAAAATATTACCTTGACGGGCAGGTTATCAGCATGCTTTCGCCCACGGGAGCGGACGTCGTCATGAAAGCCGTATGGCTTGCCGACAGCGATCCCGAATTTGTTCCCAACGGTGATTTCGGAGCGGCAGAAGAATTTGTAGAGAGCGAAACTAGCAGAGCGAATCAATTCGCAAGCGAAAAGTGGACAATTTACACTAATGCGAGTAAATCGAAAATCAATTCGGTAAGCACGCAAAGCGGAGCGCTGACGTTTAACGCGACTACCACCACGGGCTCTTCCATTTCAAATTTCTATGTTGCGGTGCAACTTAATATCGATGAAATCGTTGCGGGTGATAAGTTTGTAGTAAGTTTCGAAACGAAATCCGACAGCGCGGACTTTACGTATTTAGGTGCGTATATCCGAGCGAAAGTAGACGGTGCGGGCAGTTATAAGACAATTACCGATCTGCAGAATTTCGATTTGACAACAAATATGAAATCTTATACCTTTGTGGCGGAAGCTACGGAAGAAAACGTTACTGCGGCGGAGGGCGTCAATACGTATTATCTGATTATAGGTTTTGCGGATGATTCTCCTGCGGGTACGCCTACCTTTACCTTGGATAACGTAAGCGTTAAACGCTTTGTCGCGCCGAGCGACGGAAACGCTGTTTCGGCAAACAGTGTAACGCTTTTCGTCAGAAAAGACGAAGAATAAAAAGCGGAAAGGAAAAAATTCAGCCCCGAAAACCGTCCGCGGACGGCTTTCGGGGCGTTCTTTATAAGAGGTAACTGTCATGAAAAAAATCGCTTGTTTATTGGTGGTTGCATTTTGCGCGCTTTTTGCGCTGTCGGGTTGCGGCGGCGAAAAGACGAAAATGCTCAGTGACGATTCGCTGAAAAGCGAATACGTTAAACCGCTCGGCAGAACGGAACTGAAAGACGGGCTTTTATACGCTTACAATACGGGGACAGGCTTTGAAGTGTCCTTTTACGGCACGCGGCTCAATGCGGAATTTGTCTGCACCAATACCGAAAGCGAAAATACCCGCCCGTATTATCAGGTATTTACCGACGGCGAAGTTTTCCCAGAAGAGGGCAAAACCGTGGAAATCGACAAAGCGGAAAAGAACGTAAAACTTGTTTCGGGCTTGGAAGAGGGTATGCATACTGTAAAGGTGATCAAACGCACCGAAAGTTCGGACGGCACGACGGCGATAAAGAGCATTTCCACGGACGGATATTTTACGAAACAACAAGGGGAAAGCAAAATGTTCGTTCAGATCGTCGGCGGCAGCGGGATCAGCGGACACGGGGCGATCGGGCAGGTCGGCGAGGAGCGGACGACGAAAAATTCCTCGTGCATCCATTCTTTCGGGTATCTGACGGCGATGGCGTTCGGTGCGGACTTTGAATTTGTTTCCAACAGCGGCTGGGGGCTGAAATGGGGGTATAACGACGCCACGGGAAAGGATAATATCCGCAAGGCCTATGACAATATCGGAATAAGCGAGGAAAACAAGACCATAGAAAAAGCTTGGGATCAAACGGTTTTCGCTCCCGACGTAGTGGTGGTGAACGTGGGCGGCAACGATTACACTTCGCACATCAATAAACTTTCCGGCGCGGAAAAGACCGCCGTCGAAAAGGAATTTACGGCGGCGGTAAAGGAATTTCTGGAACACATCCATACCCTGTATCCCGAAGCCGTCGTCATATGGACGTCCACAGACCAAAAGAGCGGGAACGGCGCGGCGTCGCTCAAAGCCATCGACGAGATCGATCCCGCGCGCGGCTGGGCAATTCCCGTGCTGATCGAGGGCAGCCGTAACGGCGAACTCGGCGCGGACGATCACGCAAGCTATAAAACGCACATAAAGGACGCGCAGACGGTAGTAAACGCCGTATGCGAGGCGCTCGGTATCGAGCAGATCAATGCTTTGCCGAAAGCATAAAAACACATTCGGATAAAAACGATAAGATAAAAAAGCTCCCTTGCAAAAGGGAGCTTTTTTATGCAATTTACCGATAATATTCGGCGACGGATTTTGCCGCGGATATCACCTTTTCTTTCAGTTCCGGCGGGGACAGGACTTTTATTCCCGTGCCGAAAGAGAGGAGTTTGGAAATCAGTCCGCCGTCGTCCGGCAGGGCGACTTCCGCAAAATAGTTTCCGCTCGATTCGCGTATATTTTCAATGCCCACCCATTCTTCAAAGTCGGAAAGCGCGCTCTTTTTGATTTCAAAGCGGGCGAGAACGCTTTTTCCCGCGCCGTACCAAGCGGAAAAGTCCGCTTTCGGCATTTCCCGCCGCGCAAAGATTTCGTCCGTCGCCTTTGCCTGCTCGATCCTGCCCAGTTTGAAAAAACGGAACGCTTCCCGCAGCCTGCAATAGGCGTAAATATACCAAAGCCCTTGTTTGAATAAAAGCGCGTGCGGTTCGATAAAGCGTTCGCTCGTTTCGCCCGTGCGGTCGTGATAGCGTATGAACATCACTTTGTTTTCCTCGATACACTGTTCCGCAAAGGTCAGTTTCTTTTTGTACATTCCCGTATCGCCCCAGTGCCCCGCGTCGATGATGAGGTTTCCGCTGGAAATCTGTAAAGGACGGTCGGAAGTTTTCGCCGTGGCGCGCAATTTTTCCGTGCCCGAACGAAGCTTTGCGCTGTTTAACTGCGCGTTTACCGCCGTCAATGCGTCTATGACCGCTTCATATTCTTCTTTCGTAAGAAAACCCGCGGGCAGCTTGTAAGTTTCCAGAATGCTGAAACCGCCGTTCTGTCCGCGTATCGCAACAACGGGAACGCCTGCCAGCGACAGCGTATCTATGTACCGCAGCGCGGTGCGCACGCTCACGCCGTATCGCTTTGCGATCTGCGGCGCGCTGATCTGCTTTTCCGCAAGCAGGTCGAACAATAAAGAAATCAGTATTTCCGTCTTCATATTTTTTGCTTGTCCCACATACAATATTATAAATTTAAAAATATTTTAACATACATGACAGAAGTTGTCAAGTATGGTGTGGTACGATATAGGCGAAAGGAGAGGAAATATGTTTGAAAAATTGTTTTCGGCAATATTTGAAAAAGTAAATACCGCAGATAAAGCGCGCCGCGCGGAAATTTATGCGGAAAGACCGTGGATCGGGAAAAGCGTTTGCGCAGGCGAAAAAAGGGAAAGCAAAGTAAAAGAGGCGTCTTATACCTATCGCAATGTAGCGTCGGTAAAATCGTTAAGGGAAAGTTTTTCGGCGGACAAGCGCAATGCCGCGGATTTTCGGTGCGGAAGTTCGAGGGAAAACTGTTTTTTACAAACGTCGGCGGCAAGCTCTGCCGCAGCCGTAAACGGCGATAAACAAATCCTATCGCGCGATGCGCGTGCGTACGCGCGTGAATGCGGAAATTACGATTGTCGTTTGTACCGCGGCGAAACGTCGGAAAATCGTTTTAACGCGCCGTATGCGCAGGCGGAAACGGACGTTTCGAAGTTCTTCGAAGATTTGTGCGGGCTGAACGTTGAGGAACGCGAGCTGGCTGCCGAATATTGAAAACCGTCAAAAAAAGAAAAGAAGCGCCGCGCCTTTCCCTTTCGGAAAGGCGCGGCGCTGTATATCGGAATAAATTTATTTGTACCCTTCGCTTTGCCGTTCTGCGTAATGTGCAGTAATTTTCAATCGGTTTGTCTTTTATGCCTGCGGCGATTTTCTATAGGAGAGCAATACGTTCGCAACGCGCGCATTAGCGTTTTCAAAACCGAGCTTATTTAGCCGCCGTTTGAAGTTAAATCGGTCGGCATAGGCGGCGGATACGGCGGTTTCCAGCGAGCGCGGCGT
>CALVXL010000083.1 GCA_944369635.1 uncultured Clostridia bacterium | reverse complement strand
AAGCCTTCGACCGTTCGGGGCTCATCTACGGCATGGGGCACGCGGTGTATTCGATATCCGATCCGCGTGCGGACGTATTCAAAGGCTATGTGGAAAAGCTTGCCGCCGCAAAGGGCAAGCAGAAGGAATATAAGCTTTATACCGATGTGGAGCGCATTTCCAAGGAACTCATTATGGAAAAGCGCAAGATCTACAAGGGCGTAAGCGCAAACGTGGACTTTTTCAGCGGCTTTGCTTACAGTATGCTGGGCATTCCGATGGAACTTTACACGCCGATCTTCGCCGTGGCGCGCGTCGCCGGGTGGAGCGCGCACCGTCTTGAAGAGCTTGCAAACGCAAGCAAGATCATTCGCCCCGCATATATCAGTTTAAGCGGCAGAAAAGATTATGTTCCCATGAACGAAAGAAATTAATAACAGGACAGAATCGGTAAAGATGTTTGGTGAAATTTATAACGAATGGCTGGAAAGCGGAAAGCTCGGCAAGGAGGAAAAAGCAGAACTTTCCGCAATCGCAAATGACGAAAAAGAAATAGAATATCGTTTCGGCAAGGAGCTGGAATTCGGCACTGCGGGCATGCGCGGCATCATGGGAATGGGCGTCAATATGATGAACGTGTACACGGTGCGCCGCGCCACGCAGGGGCTTGCGGATTATATCAAGGCAAAGGGCATTGCGGAAATGAAAAAAGGCGTGGTCATTTCCTACGATACGCGCAAAAATTCCCGCCTGTTCGCCGAAAGCGCGGCGGATGTGCTCGCGACGAACGGAATTAAAACCTACCTTTTCGACGAAGTGCATCCCGTGCCGATGTTGTCTTTTGCCGTAAGGCAGCTTAAAACGGCGGCGGGCATTATGATCACGGCCAGCCATAATCCCAAGGAATATAACGGTTATAAGGTGTACGGAGAAGACGGCGCGCAGATGTCGCCGGAAGATACCGAAAAAGTCGTGGCGTGCATTTCGGAAATCGAAAGCTGTCTTTCCGCAAAGGTCAAATACGGCGCGTCGGCGCGCGGCATGCTGAAAATTGTCGGCAACAAACTCGACAGAAAATATTATAAAACCATTAAAAAACTCACGCTTTCCGACGATGTCGTCAAAAAAGTGGGGCGGGATATCAAACTCGTTTATACGCCCGTTCACGGAAGCGGCTACGTGCCCGTTACGACTATTTTGAAAAAGCTCGGCATCAGGGCGACGCTCGTGGAGGAACAGATCGAACCCGACCCGGAATTTTCCACGGTGCAGGTTCCCAATCCCGAATTCAAGGAAACGCTTTCGCTCGGCATACGCCTTGCGGATAAAATCAGGGCGGACGTCGTTTTCGGCACCGATCCCGACTGCGACAGGCTGGGCGTTGCCGTAAGAAACGACAAGGGCGAATTTGTCGCGCTCAGCGGCAATCAGGCGGGCGTTTTGCTTCTCGATTATATTCTTCTGAGATTAAAGGAAAAAAATGCCCTTCCCGCCAACGGCTTTGCGGTAAAAAGTTTCGTCACCACCAGCATGGCGAAAGCCATTGCCGAAGATTACGGCGTGGAACTGATGGAAGTTCCCGTCGGATTCAAGTTTATCGGCGAAAAGATCAAACAGTACGACGATACGGGTAAAAAGCATTTTATCTTCGGTTTTGAGGAAAGCTGCGGGTATCTTCGCGGCACGCATTGCCGCGATAAGGACGCCGTCGTCGCAAGCATGCTCTTTGCGGAAATGGTATGCTATTATACCTACCGCAATACGGGGGTATGGCAGCGGCTCAATACGCTGTACGATAAGTACGGGTATTGTCTTGACAGGAACGTAAGTTGCAGCTTCGGCGGAATAAACGCAATGGCGGAAATGAACGCCATTGTCGAAAAATTCAAGAACAATCCGCCTGAAAAGCTGGATATTTACAATGTTACCGCGGTGCGCGATTATTCCGTTCCCGTGCGGATTTCCGAAGACGGCAGACAGCCGATCGATATCGAAAAGAACAACAGCGTCTATTTCGAGCTGGAAAACGGCAGTTTCGTGTGTGTGCGCCCCAGCGGTACCGAACCGAAGCTCAAAATTTATTATTCCATCAAGCTCAAGGATTACGCGTCGGCGGAAAAAGCGTTTGAAAAGATGAGCGCAGCCGTGGAAAAGTTTGTGAAAGGCGAGTAAAATCGATAAAAAAGTAAGATTTTAAAGGCACGGAAAAAGTTGTTCCGCGCCTTTAAAAATCCAGAAAATCCTTATAAAAACGCATAATTTGACGGTCTTTGACGGATCGGGGAAAAAAAGGAAATTTTTTTAAAATTTTTCGCAAAAATACTTGACTAAATAATTGTTTTTTGGTAATATGGTTAAGCTATCGAAAAACGGTAGCGCCCGACCGAAGTCGGGGTTTGCAGCATGACAACCGCATAATAGACGAAGAAAAGTCTGTAAAAAGAGTTAAAAAACTTTTAGATAGTACAGAAGGCAAAGAGAGCAAAAAAAACTAATAAAAGAAGCTGAAAGGTTAATACGGAA
>CALVXL010000082.1 GCA_944369635.1 uncultured Clostridia bacterium | reverse complement strand
TTGGGTGGAATTCAATCCTAATTTCCTTGGCACTTTTTTAGTCCTCCTTGTCCTTGAGCTTTAACCCCAAGCTCTCTAATTTGTAAATGACTTCGTCTAACGATTTCTTACCCAGGTTACGGACTTTAAGCATATCGTCTTCGGTCTTTTTGGTAAGATCTTCGACGGTATGAATGTTCGCGCGCTTCAGACAGTTGTAAGAACGTACGGAAAGGTCCATATCTTCGATGGTCATTTCCAAAATCTTGATCTTCTTGTCTTCTTCGGGCGGAACCAGAATGCCGATGTTGCCCACTTCGCTGAGCGTTACGAACATTCCGATGTGTTCCTGCATGATCTTTGCGGCGAGAGAAACGATATCCCTGCCGGAGAACGCGCCGTTGGTCCACACTTCTAAAGTAAGTTTATCATAATCAACGCTCTGTCCCACACGCGTCGCTTCGACGTTGTAGCTTACTTTCTTGACAGGCGTATAGATGCTATCTATCGGGATATTGTCGATGATGTCGGTCTTGTTATAAACCGCGCCCTTATAACCTCTGCCGCGACCGACGGTCAGCTCCATATCGAGCACCGCGCCGTCATCCAGCGTGCAGATGTACTGATCGGGATTGAGGATTTCGATTTCGGCGTCCCCCGAAATATCCTTTGCGGTAACCACGCCCGGACCTTCTTTGAAAAGCTTGACGTTTTTCTTGAAGTTCTTATCGACGCTCGCCGTCTTGATCGCCACGCATTTCAGATTGAGAATGATTTCCGTGACGTCTTCCTTGCCGTGCGGGATCGCCGTGAACTCGTGCTTGACGCCCTCCGCGAACTTGACGTTCGTGATGGCGGCGCCGGGCAGAGCCGAAAGCAAAATCCTTCTCAGGCAGTTGCCGATCGTGAGCCCGAACCCTTTTTCCAAAGGCTCGACGACGATCTTCGCGTAGCTCTTTTCTTCGTTTTCTTCCACTGCTATTTTCGGCATTTCAATTTCCATCATAAGAAATTTACCTCCTAAAAAAATAGATTTGCGGTTTTGGCGGGCATTCTTGCCGGAACTGTGGAGCATTCCGCTTATCCCCCCGCCGAAAGCCGTATGTATGCGCCGTTGCGCACGCTCCCGCCGCGGCGTTTACGCCGCGAAGGAAGATTGACGATTATTTCGAATACAATTCGACGATGAGGTGTTCCGCAATCTGCGCGTCAATATCGTCTCTCTGCGGCAGAGCGAGGATCTTACCCGTAAGCGTTTCGGGATTGAATTCCAGCCATTTGGGCATCGCGCCGACTTTCATCTGCTTGATTTCCGCAAAGTACTTGTTGTCCTTTTTGGTTTCCTTAACGGCAACCACGTCGCCGACCTTCACGATGTAGGAAGCGATGTTGCAGGGTCTGCCGTTTACGGAGAAATGTCCGTGCGTCACGAGCTGACGGGCTTCCGCTCTCGACGAGCCGATACCCATACGGTAAATGACGTTATCGAGCCTTCTTTCGAGCAAGGACAACATGTTTTCACCGGTGATGCCCTTCATTCTGTCGGCTCTCAGATAATACTTTTTGAACTGACTTTCGAGAACGCCGTAAATTCTCTTACACTTCTGCTTTTCGCGAAGCTGCAGACCGTATTCGGAAACCTTCTTTCTCGCCGCACCGTGCTGACCGGGAGCGGTAGGTCTCTTTTCCAGCGCGCAAACGCTTTTATAACATCTTTCGCCCTTCAAAAAGAGCTTTACGCCTTCGCGTCTGCAAAGACGGCATTTAGAATCGGTATATTTCGCCATATCTTAACTCCTCCTCCATTAAACTCTGCGTCTTTTCGGCGGTCTGCATCCGTTGTGCGGGATGGGCGACACGTCCTGAATGAGCGTGATTTCGATATCGCAGTTGGTGATCGCTCTGATCGCCGATTCTCTGCCTGCGCCCGGACCTTTCACGAACACTTCGACGGTTCTGAGGCCGTGTTCCTTAGCGGCTTTTGCAGCCGTTTCCGCAGCCATCTGCGCCGCGAACGGTGTGCTTTTTCTCGAACCCTTGAAGCCGAGGCTGCCCGCGCTCGACCAGGAAATCACGTTGCCCTGCGTATCCGTGATGGTAACGAGGGTGTTGTTGAAGGAAGCCTGAATGTGAACCTGGCCTTTATCGACCTTCTTTATGTCCTTACGTTTTTTGATTACTTTTTTCTTAACTGCCATGTTTCACGCCCTCCTTATTTCTTGGTAGCCGTCTTCTTCTTGGCAACGGTGCGACGAGGTCCTTTTCTCGTCCTGGCGTTTCTCTTGGAACTCTGTCCTCTTACGGGCAGGTTCTTTCTATGCCGCACGCCGCGATAGCAGCCGATTTCCATAAGCCTCTTGATATTGAGACTGACTTCGCTGCGCAGATCGCCTTCCACGTGCAAGTTATGTTCGATATATTCTCTCAGTTTGGAAATGTCGTTTTCGTCCAGATCTTTGACTCTGACGTCGGGGTTTACGCCCGTAGCCGCCAATATTTTTTTGGAAGTCGGAAGTCCGATACCGTAGATGTAGGTCAGACCGATTTCCACACGTTTGTTGTTCGGTAAATCAACACCCGCAATACGCGCCATACTTTTTTACTACCTCCATAGTATTTTTCAGTGTGAATTTTTATCTATATTTTCCTGTTTTCCCGTACGAGCCATGGAATGTTGGCGCGCACGCAAAAAGGTGTGTTTTCGATTCGGTTAAAGAAAACCGATCAGAATGCGGAAATTTTCCGCCGGGCGAAGCGCATACAAGGCGCAATGCGCCCGTTACAAGACTACGCTCAGCCCTGTCTTTGCTTGTGGTTTTTGTTTTTGCTGCAAATTACCATGACTTTGCCGTTTCTTTTGATAACT
>CALVXL010000081.1 GCA_944369635.1 uncultured Clostridia bacterium | reverse complement strand
TACCACGTTTTTATTATAAAATCAAATAAAATAATTCGTAATACGGAATTTTTTTAGAGGTGTTAAAAATGCAAAAACTTAGACCGGATATGAATATAGGAAAAAACATTCAAACTATACGTAAAAGCAAAAAAATGACACAAGACCAAACAATCGCAAAATTACAGCTTATGGGATTACCGATAACTAAAAGCACTTACGCAAAAATCGAAACAAACCGTATGAATATTCGTGTAAGTGAATTGGTCGCTTTAAAAATCATATTTAACGTTCCGTTTGATTGTTTCTTTAACAATCTCACTGACGAATTTACTTCCGACAATAACGTTTAATGAATTAAGGGCGCAAAACGAGCGCCCTTAATTCATGCAAATTTATTTGTTCGGAGTATGATGATCTTTTTTATGTTTCGCCGCATACGGGCAACCGCCGCAGGAGGAACAATCGCACCCGCACCCGCCGCCTTTGCCGCGGGCTTTTTTATATATGCTGTAAGCGATTACCCCGACGACGATTCCGATCGCCGCGATCAGGATTATGATTTCCAAAGCTTTCATGTTTTACACCCTCTGCGGTTTTAATTTTTTATTCTTGTTATAAAGAGCGATACCCGCGATTACTCCCGCCAGCGCCGCCGCGAAGATAAACGACGTCCACCACCAACTGCCGATGACGTATATCGCCGCGCTGACGACGTAGGAAGTTACTATCCAGAAAAGCAGCGTATAGCGGAACGCCTTTTTGTCAGGCAGTTCGGCTTTTGCCGTAGCCACCGCCGCAAAGCACGGTATGGTGAGCATATTGAACGCGATAAACGCGATCAGCGCGGGAACGGTAATGCCCGTGCCCGATATCATCGCCTGCACCGCCGCCACGCCGCCGTCGGCTTCGGTATCGATGATCGTACCGACAAACACCGCCGCAAGCGTGCCGAACGTTCCGATAACATCCTCTTTCGCCAAAAGCCCCGTTACCGCCGCCACCGCGAACACCCAGCCATAGCTGTTGAGCTGCGAGCCGAACCCCAGCGGCGTAAAGAGCGGCTGCACAAACTGCCCAAGCGACGCCAGAATGGACTGATTCATATGTTCTTCGCTTTCAATCATCGTCCATCCCCAGGTGAAGTTCGATAAAAACCAGATGACGATAACCGAAGCCAGAATGATGGTAAACGCCTTTTTGACAAAGTGTTTGGTTTTATCCCAAAGGTGGATCATCAGCGAGGAAAAGCGCGGCGCGTGGTAGGCGGGCAGTTCCATGATAAACGGCGGGATATCGCCTTTCATGGTGGTGTTGCGCATCAAAAGCACCGAAGCGATCGCCACCACGATTCCCAAAAGATACATCGAATATGTGATGATATCCGCACTGCCCAAGCCGCTCGAAAGCGCAATCGCCCCCGCGATAGCCATCAAAATGGGCAGCTTTGCGCCGCAACTGAAAAACGGTATCACGCGGATGGTCGCGGTGCGCTCGTTTTCATCGGCAAGCGTGCGGGTGTTGATCATGGCGGGCACGGAACAGCCGAACCCCATGATCATCGGCATGAACGCTCTGCCCGAAAGCCCGAATTTGCGGAAGATACGGTCGAGAATGAACGCCACGCGCGCCATGTAGCCGCTGTCTTCCAGAATGGAGAAGAACAAGAAGAGTATCAGAATCTGCGGCAGGAAGGAAAGCACCGAAGAGAGCCCCCCGAGTATACCGTCGTTCAATAACCCGTACGCCCATGCGGACATGCCCGTGGCTTTCAGTCCCTCGCCTATCCAACCGAAGACGTTTGCCAAAATCACGTCGTTCCACGTATTGAAGATCATTACGCCCGGCGAATAGATCGCGCCGCCGAACAAAACGCCTTCAAACGCCGTTCCCGTAAGCGGATCCCACCCCTCGGGGAAAAGTCCGCCCAAAAACAGAAAGTTTTCCGAAAAAGTTACGTGGAATATCGCAAACAAGATGACGAGAAAGAGCGGTATGCTCCATACCCTGTGCGTGAGCACGCGGTCGGCTTTATCCGATTTGCTCAAAAGGTTCTTTTCGCCCTTTTTGGTGTATACGTTTGCAAAATTACGGGATATGTACTGATATCTGCCGTCCGCGACAAGCGCTTCGAAATCGCTTCCGAACGTATCGTTTTTAAAGGTCTTTTTAAAATCGTCTACGAGTTTTAAAGCGTCGGAATGCGATTTGACTTCCAGCTCGTCTTTTTCCGTCAGTTTCACCGCGTGGAAAAGCGGGTTTTCCACCCCTTTGGCTTCCAGCGCGATTTTTACGTCGTTGATAAGGTGGGAAAGCGGCGTATCCTTCAATACCGTTACGCCCGTGCGCGGCGCTTTGCCCGCCTCGAACGCGCGTTTCATCAGCTCCCCTACGCCGCTGTTTTTCAGCGCGGAAACCGTTATTACGGGCACGCCCAGCTTTTTTTCCAGTGTGTGCGCGTCGATTTTATCCCCCGCCTTTTCCACCGCGTCCATCATGTTGAGCGCGATGACGACGGGTACGTCGATTTCCAGAAGCTGCGTCGTCAGATAAAGATTCCTTTCAAGGTTGGTCGCGTCCACCACGTTGATTACGCAATCGGGCTTTTCTTCCAGAATAAAGTTGCGGGAAATCACTTCTTCCGGCGTATAGGGCGAAAGGGAATAAATCCCCGGAAGATCCACGATTTTCACGGGCTCGCCCAGCTTTTTATACGTGCCCTCCCGCTTATCCACCGTAACGCCCGGCCAGTTGCCGACGTATGCCGTGGACCCCGTAAGCAGATTGAACAGGGTGGTTTTTCCGCAGTTCGGATTGCCCGCCAATGCAAATTTCTTCATTTTTTCACCTCCATCGCCACGCAGGCAGCCTCGCTCTTTCTCAGCGTCAGCTCGTAGCCGCGGATATTGACCTCGATGGGATCGCCCAGCGGAGCTTTTTTGCGCATATACACTTCCGCCCCCGGCGTTACGCCCATATCGAACAAGCGACGCCTGATCTTGCCTTCGCCGAACACGTTTCTGATAACGCCCGTTTCGCCGACGGCAAATTCGCTTAACATCTTTTCCATATACACTCTCCTTTTTAAGCTACCAATATTTTTACGGCAAGATCCCTGTCGATCGCCAGCCTGCCGTTTTTTACCAGCAATATCACGCTTCCGCCGCTTGCGCTGAGCACCTTTATCTCCGCGCCCGTCGTAAGCCCCAAGTTTTCCAGATGGCGCCTGACGCCCTCTTCGGCAAGCACTTTCAAAATTCTGATTTCCCGCCCCACGGGCGCAATCGTAAGCGGCATTTTTCTCCTCCCCGCGCTTTCGCGCAAAAATTTTTATAATCGATGGAATTATTCCCTTTTTTCTATTGAACTCTTTCCTTTTTTCGGCAAGCCGCTTTTTCTCTATTTAGTTCGCCATAGCGAACAAGCGGCAAAAAAATAAATCCGCAAAACGGCAAAGAATCCCTTTGTAAAAAAACAATCTTTCGGCAAGCCGCCTTTGCCTTATTCGGTTCGCCATAGCGAACAAGCGGTGAAAAAATAATTCCGCAAAGCGGCAAAGAAACAATTCGTTAAAATAACAATAGCAGTTCGGCGTAGCGAACCAGTGATCCGAAAATAAAGTTCGCCGTAGCGAACTCTTTTGTAAAAAATTAAGTTCGCATATCCGAACCACAGTGCAAAGTATACAATACGGCGCGCGCTTTGTCAACCGTTTTGCAGAATTTTTTTAAATTTTTTTGCGCCGCGTAAAACCGCTGCCTACAGTCGCCGCGAAAAACTGCCGCGAAAAATACGGCAAAAGTACAAAAAAGCGCGGCCGCGCCGCGCTTTTTAAAGCTGTTTTTTGATGATTTCGAAAGTTTCCTTGCTGATCACGTGCTCCATCCTGCACGCATCGGCTTCCGCAGTTTCCTTTTTTACGCCGATTTTTTGCAGGTACGCCGCAAGGATTTTATGGCGTTCGTAAATTTCCTGCGCGCGGGAAAGTCCCGTTTCGGTAAAGGTAATCGCCCCGTCTTCCGCAACGACGATGAAGCCTTTCGACTTCAGAATATTGATCCCCCGCGAAACGCTGCTCTTTGCATAGCCTAAATCGTTTACGATATCCACCGAGCGAACGGTTCCCTTGCTCTTTTGCAAAAGAAGTATGGTTTCGAGGTACATTTCCCCCGATTCGTAAATATCTTCCATTTTTATCCTTCGATATCGCCGTTTCTCAGCGCGTTCATTATGATGCTTGCCGTGGCGGCGTTGGTTGCCAGGGGAATGGAAAACACGTCGCAAAGCCTTAACAGCGCGGAAATATCCGGTTCGTGCGGCTGTGCGGTGAGCGGGTCGCGCAAAAAGATGACGAGGTCTATCTTGCCGTCCGCGATCATCGAACCGATCTGCTGATCGCCGCCCAGTGGACCACTTTTCATGCGCGTGATGTTAAGCCCCGTCTCCCCCATGATGAGCGTGCCCGTAGTGCCCGTTGCATAAAGATCGTGTTTAGCTAAAACGTCCTTGTATTTTACCGCAAAATCAATCATCTGGTTCTTCTTTTTATCGTGTGCGATCAATGCGATTCTCATAAAGTATCTCCTCTTTTTGTCTGCTGCTTTTATTTTGACTTAAAACCTTAAAATTTATCGGCTTGCGCCGCGCGATTCCTTCCGAATCGCGACTTTTTGTTGAAATAAGGCGCTCGAAAACCCTTGCGAGCAAGTTTTCTCGCTTTTATTATAACAGATGTTTCAAAAAAACGCCATTCTTTTTTTAAACTTCGAAAAGTTCGGTGGAAAGATAGCGATCGCCCGTATCGGGACAGATGACCACGATGTTTTTCCCCGCGCCGCGTTCGTCGGCAGCGATGAGCGCGGCGGCGTACAGCGCCGCACCCGAAGAAATCCCTACCAGCACCCCTTCCCTTTGCGCAAGTTCCCGCGCGCAGGCATAGGCGTCGGCTTCCTTTACGGCGATGATTTCGTCGATAAGGGATACGTCGAGATTTTTCGGCA
>CALVXL010000080.1 GCA_944369635.1 uncultured Clostridia bacterium | reverse complement strand
ATACCCGCATTATAGCATATCTTTTGCCGCGCTGGCAAGAAAACGAATATAAAAACGCGCGCCCGAAACGGCGCGCGTTGCGTTTTTATTCGGCTGATCAGGAAATAATTCCGTATCCGCCGCTTATGGGGTCGCGGAACAAAAAGCAGTGCGGCGGAAAATAAGTCAGCGTAAAATACAAAATCAGAATGACGGCTATACCGCAATAAGAAACGATGTTCAGCACGGGGCGCGGGGCGGCGGTCATGAGATAATACGCTACGGTAAAGCCGACAAACAGCGAAAGCGTAAACGTCAGAATATCCATGAACACGACCGAACGGCCCACGATCGCGGTGTAAAAATAAAACACCGCGGGGATAAACACGATTGCCGACAGTACGCAGAAAAACGCGGCGGCGGGATAATTCGGGGTTTTCCGCATGAAAAACGCGCCGACGCCGAAATACAAGAACACGGGAAAAATGACGAGTTTCAAGTGTTCCCACGTGCTTTCGTTTACGGGAAAAAATACCGCCAAAACGGGGGAGCCGTTCGACCATTCGTAAAAAAAGTGCGAAAGCGATCCTAAAACGTTTGCAAACAAAAAGCCGATCAGGCAAAAGAAAAAAATTTTTTTATCGAATCTCATACATTAAAGTATGTACCGTTACATAAAAAAATAACGAAAATTTTTCGTTTTGCAAAAAAATGGTCCCTTTATGATTGACTTAAGAAAGCATATTTGTTTATCATATAGAAAAAATTCTATATGATAAAAAATGGATAACGAAAAAATCTTAAAGTGTATGAAAGCGCTCGGCGATCCCGTGCGGCTGGAAATATTCAATATGCTTCGTGAAGGAAAACTTTGCGCCTGCAAAATTTTAGAGCGGTTTGCCATGACGCAACCCACGCTTTCCTATCATATGAAACTTTTGACGGACTCCGGGCTGATTTTTGCGGAGAAGGATTGGAAATGGAGTTATTATTCCGTCGATAAAAAGGCGGCGGAAGCGCTGGGAATTTATTTTTGCGATATCGCAAAGGAGAAGTAAAAATGCAATGTAAAAACGTAACGGAATGCGCCTGCCCTAAAACGGAATGTAAAAATCACGGCAGATGCTGCGCATGCGTTGTAAAACACAGAACCACGGACAGCCTGCCGTACTGCCTTTTTCCCGATAACGGCGGGGATAAATCGAATTACAATCATTATAAAGTATTGCGTGCGCGCTTTTGCAAGGAGGAAAATTAAATGGATATGAGTTTAAACGAAAAATACGAGCGAATCAGAAAGGCGGCGCTGTCGGCCGTTTCGAAAAATCCCGTTACGATCGCGCGGGAAATCATGCGGGAAGATTTTGTTTCCCTGCACGGACCGGAACACCATTTTCTCGACGGCGCGGCATTTTTAGCGGCATATAAAAATGCCGGCGGAAAAATTGATCTGCCTATGTGTCTTGACGAACTTGAAAAGCGCACAAAACTTATGCCCGGCGCAATGTGCGGTTTTTGGGGGATATGCGGTTCGGTGGCGGCTGTCGGGGCGGCGCTTTCCGTCATACACGGTACGGGCCCGCTGAGCACCGACGAATTTTATAAAGATCATATGGAATATACTTCGCGTACCATCGGAAAAATGAGTGAGATCGGCGGCGCGCGGTGCTGTAAGCGCAACGCGTTTTTATCGCTCTCCGCCGCGGCGGAATTTGTAAGGGAAAAGTACGGCGTGGCGATGGAAGCAGAAAAAGTAGCCTGCGAATTTTCCGCAAAAAATAAACAATGTCTCGGTTCGCGCTGTCCGTTTTTTGCAGGCGGAAAGTGAGCGATGAAATGTAGTATCGGCAAACAAATTAAGGAAAAAAGCATATTTTACGGAAATAAAAATCCCGCGGCGCAAAAACTTTCAGTTTTGCGCCGCGGGATTTTCTGGTGGGAACGGTAGGGCTCGAACCTATGACCTCATGCATGTCAAGCATGCGCTCTAACCAACTGAGCTACGCTCCCTTTTTACAGCTTTATTATTCTAACATAAAGCCAAAAGCTTGTCAAGCCAAAATAAGATAAATTATTTGTTTTTTAAGCTGTTTTCGTTTGACTTCCCTTGTTTTCCTTGCTACAATGTTATGCCGTAGGACAGGAAAGAGGAGATATTTTATGAAGTCGCTCGATCTGGGAAGCGCTAAAGTCGCGTCCACCGTGATGAAGCTTGCGTTTCCCGCCATGCTGGCGCAATTCGTAAATGTATTGTATTCCATTGTGGACAGAATGTTCGTGGGCAACATTCCCGTTATCGGGGATACCGCGCTGGCGGGGTTGGGCGTCGTCGCGCCGCTTGCCACGTTTATTTCCGCGTTTGCCTTTCTCATCGGCATCGGCGGCGCGCCGCTGTTTGCCATGTCTCTCGGCGAAAATAACGAGGAAAAGGCGAAAAAAATTCTTTCCAACGCGTTGCTCGCGCTTATCGTGGTAGCCGTGGCGGTTTCCGCTATCGTCTTTTTCACCGTAAACCCCGTTCTGAGGCTGTTCGGCGCAAGCGATAAAACCTTTCCGTATGCCAAGCAATATTTACTGATCTATACGGCGGGCGCGGTGTTTTCCATCACGGCGGTGGGACTCAATCAGTTCATCATCGCGCAGGGATATTCGGGCGTGGGCATGTGTACAACCGTCATCGGGGCGCTTGCCAACGTAGGGCTCGATCCGCTCTTTATTTATGCATTTGATATGAACGTGGCGGGGGCGGCGCTCGCTACCATAATATCGCAGTTTTTGTCCTTTGTGTTCGTCGTCGTTTTTCTCCTTATGAAAAATACGAAGATCAGGCTCTCTTTCGGACATTATTCTTTAAAAACCGTAGGGAAGATGTTCAAACTCGGTCTTTCTCCGTTTCTGATCATTGCGACGGACAGCGTCATCATCATCGTTTCCAACATGATGCTGAAAATTTACGGCGGCGAAAACGCCGACATGTGGATCACCGTTTCCACCGTCGTGCAGGCCTTTCTTTCCCTCATTACCATGCCGCTCCTCGGTATCAGTACGGGCACGCAGCCCGTTTTGAGCTTTAATTACGGTGCAAAAAATATTGCGCTCATCAAAAAGGCGGAAAAGGTTATCGTTCTGATGGGACTTGCGTTCACTGCGCTGATGTTTGCGCTTTCTTTCCCGCTTGCCGCGCCCGTTGCGCGCTTGTTTACCGCAAATAAGGAAATCATCGCCGACGCCGTATGGGGCATACGCGTTTACATGATCGGCATTATCCCGCTTTCGTTGCAGTATGTGTTTGTAGACGGCATGACCGCGCTCGGACAGCCGAAGTTTGCCGTTACGCTTTCCATGACCAGAAAAATGATCGTATATCTCGGTTCCATCGTTTTTCTGCCCATGCTTTGGGGCGTGGAGGCGGTATTTTACGCCGAACCGATTGCCGACATTTTCGGCGCGTGTCTGAGCACCGCCGTCTTTTCGGTTTTCTTTCCGAAAATCATGAAAAAAAGAGCGGCAACGCCATCCGCCGCGATATAAGATGATGAAAACGCCCGCTTGCAAGCGGGCGTTTTATGTTTTTAAGGCGCTTTAAAATGAGCGCTGCATGTAGCTTGGCAATTCGCCCTGCATTAAAAAAGACCGCATAAACGCGGTCTTTTCAAATTTATCGAAATTATCTGCATTCGTCCGCTTTGCCTGCGCAGCCGAGCACTTCCACGAGTTTGTGTTCCACGACTTTCTGGATAGCGGAACGCGCGTCGCCGAGGTACTGTCTGGGGTCGAAGTGGGAGGGCTGTTCCACAAAGTGCTTGCGGATAGCCGCGGTGCAAGCCATTCTCAAATCGGAGTCGATGTTGATCTTGCAGACCGCCATTCTCGCCGCCTGACGGAGCATGTCTTCGGGAATACCGATAGCGTCGGGCATCTGTCCGCCGTAGCTGTTGATGATCTTCACCAGATCCTGCGGAACGGAAGAAGCGCCGTGCAGGACGATGGGGAAGTTGGGCAGGCGTTTGCCGACTTCTTCCAAAATGTCGAATCTCAGCTGGGGTTTCTGACCGGGCTTAAATTTGTAAGCGCCGTGCGAAGTGCCGATGGCGATCGCGAGGGAGTCGATACCCGTTTTGGTCGCAAATTCGTAAACTTCGTCGGGATCGGTGAACATAGCGTCCTTATCGGAAACGTTGACCGCGTCTTCGATACCCGCGAGTTTGCCGAGTTCCGCTTCCACAACCACGCCGTGATCGTGCGCGTAATTCACAACTTCCTTAGTGATTTTGATATTTTCCGGCAGGGGATATTTGGAAGCGTCGATCATGACCGACGTGAATCCCTTGTCGATACAGCTTTTGCACAGATCGAACGAATCGCCGTGATCGAGGTGCAGACAGATGGGCAGACCCGATTCTTCCACCGCCGCGAGCACGAGGTGCTGCAAATAAGTGGGGTTGGCGTATTTTCTCGCGCCGCTCGAAACCTGTAAAATCAAAGGCGCGTTCTGCGCGACGCCCGCATTCACGATACCCTGAATGGTTTCAAGGTTGTTCACGTTGAACGCGCCGATCGCGTAACCGTTTTTTTAATTCTGTTCGAACATTTTTTTAGATGTTACCAGTGGCATAAAAAAGTCCTCCAAAATTTATTTACGAGTATAGTTTACAATAATTTTTCGGAATTTGCAATAAAATTGCGGTAAAATACTTTATAATTTTCCCGAAATTATATATAATGGATAAGAAAAAGAAAAAACGACAGAAAAAGGAGAAAATCATGGTAGATTCCAGAATAGAAAAGCTGGCGAGCGTGCTCGTCAATTATTCTGTATCCCTCAAAAAGGGCGAAAAGATCCTGATCGAAGCCAAGGGCATCGATTATATGCTGGTGAACGCCATTGTAAAAGAAGTTTACAAAGTCGGCGGGCTGCCGTTTGTGGAACTTTTCGACAACCGCGTTACGCGCGAACTTTTGATGGGGCAGACGGAAGAACTTGCCAAACTCCGCGCGAAATACGACGGCGCGAGAATGGCGGAAATGGACGCATACATCGGCATCCGCGGCGGGGACAATTCCTTTGAACTTTCCGACGTGCCGTCGGACAAAATGCAGGCGGAATCGGAATTTTATTCCCACCCTGTGCACCACGAACTGCGCGTGAAAAAGACCAAGTGGGTGATTTTGCGTTATCCCAACCCCGGCATGGCGCAGCTTTGCTCTTCTTCGACCGACGCGTTCGAAAAATTTTATTTCGACGTGTGCAATCTCGATTATTCCAGGATGGACAACGCGATGAACGCGCTAAAGAATTTAATGGACAAGACCGACAAGGTTCGCCTTGTGGCAAAAGATACCGATCTTACCTTTTCGATCAAAGGGATCGGCGCGGTGAAGTGCGCGGGACACATGAATATTCCCGACGGCGAAGTGTATACCGCGCCCGTAAAAAACAGCGTCAACGGCAAAATCACGTACAACGCGCCGTCCATTCAGAACGGCACGAAGTTCGAAAACGTTTCGCTCACCTTTAAGGACGGCAAGATCGTTTCCGCAACGGGCAATCTTCCCGAAAAGATCAACGCCATTTTCGATACCGACGAGGGCGCGCGCTATGTCGGCGAATTCGCCATCGGCGTCAACCCCTACGTGACCAAACCGATGGGGGATATCCTGTTTGACGAAAAGATCAGCGGTTCCATTCACTTTACGCCCGGCTGCTCTTACGACGACGCGTACAACGGCAACGTTTCGGCGGTGCACTGGGATCTCGTGCTCATTCAGACGCCCGCATACGGCGGCGGCGAAATCTACTTCGACGACGTGCTGATCCGTAAGGACGGCTTGTTCGTCGTGGACGAGCTTAAATGCCTGAATCCCGAAAATCTGAAGTAAAATTTCCCTAAAAAAAGGAAATTTAAGTGAAAATGTTTGACTAAAAACGGCAAATATTTTATACTAAGGGATAGGAAAAAGTTAAAAATTTTTTTGGAGGACACATAAATGTCAAAAGTAACAAAGGTTGCTATCAACGGTTTCGGCAGAATCGGACGTCTTGCGTTCAGACAGATGTTCGGTGCGAAAGGTTATGAAGTAGTCGCCATCAACGACTTGACCAGCCCCAAAATGCTCGCGCATCTTCTCAAATACGACACGATGCAGGGTAACTATGTCGCTAAGGGACACACCGTTGAGTATAAAGACGCCGTAATGGCGGAAGACGGAAAGACCGTCGTAGTGCCGGGCTCCATCATCGTGGACGGCAAAGAAATCACCATCTATGCGAAAGCGAACGCCGCTGAACTTCCCTGGGGAGATCTCGACGTGGACGTCGTGCTCGAATGCACGGGCTTTTATACCAGCAAGGCGAAATCGCAGGCGCACATCAACGCCGGTGCGAAAAAGGTCGTTATTTCCGCTCCCGCGGGCAACGATCTGCCGACCATCGTTTACAACGTAAACCACAAGACGCTCACCAAGGACGACACCATCATTTCGGCTGCTTCCTGCACGACGAACTGCCTCGCTCCCATGGCGAAAGCGCTTAACGATTACGCGCCCATTGTCAGCGGTATCATGACCACCGTTCACGCTTACACGGGCGACCAGATGATCCTCGACGGACCGCAGAGAAAGGGCGATCTGAGAAGATCCAGAGCCGGCGCGCAGAACATCGTTCCCAACAGCACGGGCGCGGCTAAAGCGATCGGCCTCGTTATCCCCGAACTCAACGGCAAACTGATCGGTTCGGCGCAGCGCGTTCCTACGGCTACGGGCTCTACCACGATCCTCGTTGCGGTTGTTAAGGGCAAGGACATCACGAAGGAAGGCATCAACGCCGCTATGAAAGCGGAAGCTACGGAATCTTTCGGCTACAACACCGACGAAATCGTTTCTTCCGACGTTATCGGTATGACCTACGGCTCGCTGTTCGATGCTACGCAGACCATGGTTTCCAAGATCGACGACGATACCTATCAGGTGCAGGTCGTTTCCTGGTACGACAACGAAAACTCCTATACCAGCCAGATGGTCAGAACCATCAAATACTTCTCCGAAATCTAATCGGAAAAAGTTCAATGAAACGAAAAACAGAC
>CALVXL010000079.1 GCA_944369635.1 uncultured Clostridia bacterium | reverse complement strand
GCTTTAGCAGCAGCCTGAAAATAAGTTTGCGGTTGGCAGTTAATTCAGAGTGCGAATAGCACAGCCGGGACCATGCCCTTACAGGGCTTGTGCAAACTACGCGTTGAACGCGTAGTTATGATTCTTTATTTCGGAAAACTCAGCGATGGTGTTTTTTGATGATGCCGAAAGCCTTGCTCAATTCCATCACGAGTACGGGGACGAGCGAAAAACCGATGCCGGCGAAGTATGCCCAGAACGGCAGATAAACCATGCCGAACGCGCCGTTCACGCCTGGAATAAGCATCACGAACGCAACCATCACAATAGAAACTATCGCGGCGAGGTTGAGCATTTTGTTGCCGAACACGCCGATTTTGAAGATGGAATGGGAAGAGCGCATATTGTACGCCTGCACGATCTGACAAAGCGCCAGAACCATAAACGCCAAGGTCGAACCTGCGGCGGCTGGATCGAGTCCGTTTTCTCTGCCGATGTATCTGCCGAGGTGCAGCGCGCCGAGAGTGAGCGCGGCGAACATCACGCCTTGTATCAGCACTTTTACGCCGAGACCCTGTGCGAATATGCCTTCGTCTTTGGGCTTGGGCGGGTGATCCATCACATCGTTTTCCACTTTTTCCATGCCGAGCGCGATGGCGGGCAGGGAATCGGTCACGAGGTTAATCCACAAAAGCTGTATGGAAATAAACGGGGAAATCTGCCAAAGCACCATCGCGAGGAATACCGTAAGCACTTCGCCGATGTTGGTTCCCAGCAAAAAGCCCACCACTTTTTTGATGTTGGCATATATGCCGCGGCCTTCTTTTACCGCGTCCACAATGGTAGCAAAGTTGTCGTCGGTCAGCGTCATGTCCGCCGCGCCTTTGGCTACGTCCGTTCCCGTTATGCCCATCGCGCAGCCGATGTCCGCCGCTTTGAGCGCGGGGGCGTCGTTCACGCCGTCGCCCGTCATGGATACGACCTTGCCTTTTTTCTGCCATGCCTTGACGATGCGTATTTTGTTTTCCGGTGAAACGCGCGCGTAAACGGCGATATGTTCCACTTCTTTATCGAGGGCGGCGTCGTCCATTTCGTCGAGTTCCGCCCCCGTGATCGCCTTGTCGTTTTCCGTTAAAATGCCCAGCTGCCTTGCGATCGCCGAAGCGGTGATGACGTGATCGCCCGTGATCATCACGGGCTTTATTCCCGCCTTGCGGCAGAGCGCTACCGCCGCTTTCGCTTCGGGGCGCGGGGGATCGATCATGCCGACGAGCCCCATGAATGTCAACCCGTTTTCCAGCGTTTCGAAGTCGGCGGCGGGTTCACTGTCCAGCATTTTATAGGCGATTGCCAAAACGCGCAGGGCGTTTTCGCTCATCTCGCGGTTGACTTCCGCCGCTTTTTTCGTATCGCCCGCAATGCATCTTGCAAACAGCACGTCGCACGCGCCTTTCACCACGACGAGATATTTTCCGTCGCATTTTTGCACCGTCGTCATCAGCTTTCTGTCGGAATCGAAGGGGAGTTCCGCCACGCGCGGATATGTTTTGGCAAGCGCCTCTTTCGTCATGCCGTTTTTCAGCGCGGCGGCGACGATCGCCGTTTCCGTAGGATCGCCGATGTGCGTTTCCTTTCCATTTTCTTCCGTCACCGTTCCGTCGGAACACAGCGTGCCGTAAAGGAGCAGCTTTTTGATTTCCTCGCCGTCGTTTCCGCTTACGTCAGTCAGGTTTTTTCCGTCGATGTAAGCTTTTACCAGCGTCATCTTGTTCTGCGTGAGCGTACCCGTTTTATCCGAACAGATGACCGAGGCGCTTCCCAGCGTTTCCACGGCGGGCAGGCGTTTGATGATGGCGTTTTTCTTCACCATGCGCGTTACGCCTATCGAAAGCACGATGGTCACGATGGCGGGCAAGCCTTCGGGAATGGCGGAAACCGCCAGAGATACCGCCGTCATGAACATCGTCATGATATCCATTTTTTCGACGACGCCCACGACGAAGATAATCGCGCAGGCGATGAGGGCGGTAACGCCCAGGATCTTGCCGAGCTGCGCAAGCTTTTGCTGCAGGGGCGTTGCGGTTTCTTTTTCGCCGCTTAAAAGATTTGCGATCTTGCCCATTTCGGTGTTCATGCCCGTGCTTGTCACCACTGCCGTCGCCGTGCCGTACGTTACGGAACAGCCGGAAAACACCATGTTCTTTCTGTCGCCGAGCGGGGCTTTTTCTCCGACATCCGCGTCGGCGTCCTTTTCCGAGGGAACGGACTCTCCCGTCAGCGCGGACTCTTCCGATTTTAAATTCACGCTCTTAATCAGCCGCGCGTCGGCGGGAACGAAGTCTCCCGCTTCCAGACGGATGACGTCGCCCGGCACCAGTTCGCTCGCGTTTACCAGTTTTTCCGTTCCGGCGCGAAGAACGCGCGCATGGGGCGCGGACATATTTTTCAGCGCGTCCAGCGCCTTTTCCGCTTTGCTTTCCTGCGCCACGCCGATCACCGCGTTCAGAATGACGATGAGCAATATCAGCGCGGGTTCGATAAATTCCTTTGCGTTCTTTTCCGTGATCGCGATGGCAAAGGATACGATCGCCGCGATGAGCAAAATGACGATCATCACGTCTTTGAATTGTGCGAAAAAGCGCGCCGTAAGGCTTTTTTTCTTCTTTTCCGCAAGTTTGTTTTCGCCGAATTTTTCTCGGCGGGCGGCGACTTCTTTTTCGCCGAGTCCCGCCTCGGGCGAAACGCCGAGTTCTTTGAGTACCTCGTCAGAGGTCTTGCCGTAAGGTGTCAACCTTCCATCTCCTTTTTATTTTATCATTTTCATCATAGCAAAAATTCAGGCGATATGTCAATGCGGCGGCGGTAAACAAAACGTAAAATTTTGTCGTTTGAAAGGGAAATTGCGTTATTGACACGCGCCGCGCCCGATGATATAATAAAAAACAAGGGGAAGGAAATATGAAAGATGCGCGCGTCATCGCTTACGAAAAGCGGTACGGAAAAAAACAGAAGGTATTTTACGGCGTCGTCCTGACGTTTTTCACGGCATTGTTTTCCGCCCTCGCCGCGTGGCAGTTTTCGACGCGCGGCGTGTGGGGCGCGGGTGTGCTCGCCGCGGCGATCGTGCAGGCGCTGACGGCAATATTTTTTTTCGCGCAGTGCGCCTGGGATAAAAAGCGGGAAAAAACGCCCGTCCTGCGCCTTTCGCAAAGCGAACTTTTTTTGTATAAAAACGGCTGGACGTGTCTGCCGCTCACGCTGATTGAGGAAATCGACGTAAAAAAGCGGGGCAGCGGCGAACGCGTGATCATAAAGATTCAAAACGACGTTTACGAGACCAAAAACGTGGAATGCGCCCGTGCGGCGGCGGAGGAGATCGCCGCGGCGGCGGAAAAAGCGCGTCGGACGCAAAGCGATTTTTCCCGAATATGAAATATTCGCTTAAAATCCTTGCCAAAACGCGTAAGATATGGTAAAATAAATCAGCTATTGAAAATTCGCACCCGAAGGCTTTCGGCGTTCGTTGTCCCGTAAATTTATCGCATGCGGGATTCAGCCGTGCTAAAAAGGCCGCGGGGAGGAGAAAACGGAGGTAACAAAATGGCAGTAATTTCTATGAAGCAGTTGCTGGAAGTCGGCGTTCATTTCGGTCACCAGACGAGAAAGTGGAACCCCAAAATGAAGAAGTACATTTACGGGGAAAGAAACGGCATTCACATCATCAACCTCGAACAGACAGTCGATCTCATCGAGAACAACGCGTATAAATTCGTGGTCGAGTCGGTCAAAGCGGGCAAGAGCGTGCTCTTCGTCGGCACGAAAAAGCAGGCGCAGGAAGCTGTGAAGCAGGAAGCGGAAAGATGCGGAATGTATTACATCAATTCCAGATGGCTGGGCGGCACGCTGACCAACTTCAAGACCATCAGAAGCAGAGTGGACAGGCTCAATAAGCTCAACAACATGGAAAAAATGGGCGATTTCGACCTGCTTCCCAAAAAGGAAGTCATCGGACTCAAGGCCGAAAGGGATAAGTTGGAAACCAACCTCGGCGGCATCAAGGAAATGCGCACTCTGCCCGGCATCATGTTCATCGTAGACCCCAGCCACGAAGACATCGCGGTCAAGGAAGCGAGAAAACTGCACATCCCCATTGTGGCGATCACCGATACCAACTGCGATCCCGATCTCGTGGATCACGTGATCCCCGGCAACGACGACGCGATCAGGGCGGTCAAACTGATCTCTTCCGTCATCGCAGACGCAGTCATCGAAGCGAATCAGGGCGAACAGTATGAAGCGGCCGCGGAAGAAAACGCGGAAGATGCGAAGGAAGAAAAAGAACCCGCCGCGGAAGAAAACGCAGAAGTTCAGGCGTAATAAAGCGGCGTAACGCAAATATTTGAATAAAGGAGATAACGAGTATGTTTACAGGCAGTGACGTCGTCGCGCTCCGTCAGAAGACCGGCGCGGGCATATTGGATTGCAAAAAGGCGCTGACGGAAACGAACGGCGACATGGATAAGGCGATCGATTATCTGAGAGAAAAAGGTATTGCGACCGCGGCGAAAAAAGCTTCGAGGATCGCGGCGGAAGGAATCGTTGCGGCGAAAATCGAAGGAAACGTCGGCGCAATGGTGGAAGTCAACTGCGAAACGGACTTCGTCGCTAAGGGCGATCAGTATAAGGAATTCGTGAACAGCGTGGTCGATTACGTTCTGAAAAACGACGTGAAGGATACGGAAGAGCTCATCGCCGCGAAAAACGACGAAACGGTTGCGGCAACGGCGAAAATCGGCGAAAAGATCGCCATCAGACGTTTTGCCAAATACGTTGCGCAAAACGGCATGGTGGAAAGTTATATTCACATGGGCGGCAAGGTCGGCGTATTGGTCGAAATCGCGGCGGACAACGTCAATGACGACGTGAAGGCGTTCGCGCACGACGTGGCACTCCAGATCGCGGCGGCAAAACCTCTCTACGTCAACAAGGAAGACGTTCCCGCAGACGTTCTGGAACACGAAAAGGAAATTCTCCGCGCGCAGGCGCTCAACGAAGGAAAGCCCGAAAAGATCATTGAAAGGATGGTGGAAGGGCGTATCGTGAAATATTACGAAGATTTCTGCGTGATGAATCAGAAATTCGTAAAAGATCCCGAAAAGACCATCGCACAGGTGGAAAAAGAACTCTCCGCAAAGGTCGGCAACGTTTCGATCAAGAGGTTCGCACGCTTTGAAATGGGCGAAGG